>CAZFTW010000001.1:0-8271 GCA_964521925.1 uncultured Candidatus Saccharibacteria bacterium
CGAGGGTAAATATCAGGAAAATGGGAAGAAGCTTGATGGTTCCCGTTGAAACCAAAAACCCTCCAAGCACCATGCTGTTCAAGCCCTCAAAAATAGCGCCCAAAAAAAGAAGCAGATATTTATACTCAATGAGAATCGGGAAGCTTGACGCAAAAAATTGAAAGACACCTTCCATCCCGTTAGAAGTCGCTGCTGCGCAGTCCGGTGGTCAACCGTCTTTGCGCAGGACAACTGTTACTGTTTATTTGGTACTTCATTCGTTTAACCCGTTAGGGCGACTTCTAACGGGATCCATATTATTTAAATTCCTTGAGTATTTGAAAATCCTTTATCAGGTCTTCTTTGGTGTTTCGGTTATATATCGCAACCGCGGGATGATACAGAGGAATTATCTTTACCTTCCCGTAGCTCGTCTCGGCTTCGAATATTTTGCCGTGCATCTGGCTGATGTTCCTAAGCTGGGCTTCCAGCCCGAACTTGCGCATAATGTAGTCCATCGAGAACCGTCCGAGGGTGGCAATAACTTGCGGCTGGATGATATCTATCTGCCTGTCCAGGAACGGGGCGTAAACCTTGATCTCCTCCGGCAACGGGTCGCGGTTAAACGGCGGCCGGTCTTTGACGATATTAGTGATATATACGTCCGCCCTGGGAATATCCACCAAGGCCAGGAATTCATTAAGAAGCTTGCCTGCCGCGCCGCAGAAAGGCCGGCCGGTGGCGGCTTCGTTCCGGCCGGGCGCTTCACCCACGAACATTATCTTAGCATAATGGCTCCCCTCCCCGATAACGGGAAAGACGCCGTTCTTAACCCTTTCGTTGTAAAGCGGCGATTCCTTGAGCTTGAGAACTTCTTCTTTGATGGTTTTGAGCAATTCGGTCCGATCGTCCATCCCGTTAGAAGTCGCTGCTGCGCAGTCCGGGGTCAATCGGTTTATGCGCAGAACGACTGTTGTTATTTATTTTATGTTCCATTCGTTTAACCCGTTAGGGCGACTTCTAACGGGATCCATAAACACGATTCTAATCTATGTCGTCGTTTTCTTCAATCGCCAAAACTGAAAGGACGAGCCAAAAAACAAACCTCCCCTGCTGGATGGTCCAGAGAAAATGGTCGAATAACCCCATGAACAGAAAAGACGAGAATATCAACATCACCGAATAGTGGTGAAAACGCTCCATTTTTGTTCTCAAGATAAAATCCCTGATCAAAAAGACAAGGAACGCGACAAATGCGGAAATTCCCAAAATGCCGGTTTCCGAAAAAATAAGCAGATAAATATTGTGGACCGGCTGATATAGATGTCGCGGTAAATTCGGGTCCTCGGCCATGAGCCAATTCACGAAATTGCCCGTCCCGACCCCGAGCCAGTTCAGGGACTTCAACGATTCGCTGTTGTAAAACATCCTCAATTGGACCGCCTCGTCCTGTCCCGATATCGTGAGACGGCTTGCCGCTTCCGGCCAGTATAAAACAGCGAATACCAGAATAATAAGACCGGTAACCCAGACGACCTTAAGCGCTTTGCCGCGCCAAGGTCGGCCTCCGTATCTGAAAGTAAGCAAGAGTCCTCTGATAATAAAATTCATCCCGACCAAGAATACCGCCACTCTAGCGAAAGTGAATAAAAAAGCAAAAAACAAAAGCGCGTAGCCCGCCCAGAGAAGATATTCATATCTGACTTTTTTATAGAACCAGATAAAATAAACGCAAAATATGGACAGGAACAGATAAGCGGCCAGGACATTCGGATGAGGCGTAGTGCCGTAGGCACGGATGACTTTCTCCCCGTGCTGATTGAAAAAAGACGCGATGCCGGTCATGTCCCTGCTTAGCAAGCTTTCACCGAGTATCCTCAATCCCACGTCCGACTGACCCAAAAACTGCCAGACGGCAATAACGGACTGGAACAGCCCTCCGGATATCAAAACCCACAAAACGCTGGTGAAGCCGAACTTATAAACCGCGTAGTTTTTCAGATAAAAATAAAATGCGGCGAATTCAATAAGTTTTATAAAACTAAAAACACCAATAATATTTTTGACCGAAACTGCTGAAATTATTAAAAATATTATTAAATAAAAGTCCGGTTTTTGGATTTGGGATTTTAAATTTTGTTTAGAAATTAGAAATTTGAAATTAGAAATTTGGCCACCGCGGATAACAGTAAAAAGCCAAAATAATAACAGTACTCCCAATAGAATGTCCGTAGCATAGATATACGCCCCCTGCCATTCGTTAAAATACCAATTCTGCTGCCATAAGATCTTCCGGGTCTGGAACGGAATCGAAAAAATAAGCAGGTAGAATAGGAGTTGCTCTATCCTCTTGAAATTCATATTTCTACACGGACACGGCTGACGTCTTCATCCTTGCTATGTTTTATCTCGAGCTTGCCTCCGGGATGGGCGGAAGAGAGTTTCTTGCCTATTTTGACGGCGAGCTGATTCTCCGAGGTAAAAACCTTGATGGTGCCACCCTTATCTTCAAGCCACAAAACGCGATCAAGCGTGTCTCTTTCCTGGGCCATATTATCGGAGTTCTTAATGGAGTTCAGGACATCCTGTTTTACCTTCGGGTCGCTAATAATAATGGTCACCTCGCCCTCATACATCTTTTTGTTCTTCATGTCACAAGCCGGACAAGTTTTATAGATAACTTTCTTGTCTTTCTGAAGATGTGCCGGTTTCTCCTCGTGCAAAAGGTGATGCCAGGACTTGTCGAAATACGCGCAGTTGCATTCCGGACAGACGACGTACTCTTTTTTGCCCGGACCGAATTCCTGCTCGTCCTTTTTGGAACGGGGCAATTTGACCATATTCAGCTTGAAAGCCATGGATTTGTTTGAGGTTTTATGGGACATTTTAGGTTGATAATCTTGTTTAATTCTAACCGACAAATAGCGAGTAAACAATCCCAGCCAGAAAAACGAGCATCAAAAAATAGTAAACGATTTTCGGGAGTTCCAAACTGTATTCCGGGACCCTGTCGCCCTTCGACTTGGCTTTTACGTAAACCAGTATCAAAATGACGCTTTCCAGCCCGATGGCGACCGCCCCGGCTAAGCTCATGATATCAATGAATGTCCTCAAGCCACCGAGGAATAAAATGAACGGCGGAACCACAGTGAGCAGCCAGGCGTATTTCCTCGGAACTCCGTAGTCCAGATTGAATGTTTCAAGAAAGGCCGAACCCAGCATAAGAAAAGAGGTGCTCACGGCAAGTATGCCGAACAAAGAACCCAGAAACACGATCTTGCCTCCAAGAAATTCATAAAGGCCGGAGATGGCGTCCGGAGTCGTGACATCGCCGGAAATGCCCATGACCGTAAAAGCAAAAATAAAATATAGAATGCCGACAAAGGCCACGGAGGATATAATGGCCTTTTTCAGCAAATTCTCTTTGTCGCCCAACAGCTCCCTCTGGATAGGCACAGCCGAGAAACCCGCGAAGGCGAAAATCAGGACGCCGTAAGGCAGAAACCAGAACTCCGGCTGGATGCCCGAAAAGTTGGCGAACTCTATCTTCGGCCAGCCGACAGCAAGTATCGCCACTATTACCAGGGAAAAAAGGACAGCCAACGTAAGCTCCACCCAGGAAAATCTTTTTATCCCTGCCAGAACCAGGAATGAGACCGTAAAAAAGAAGACCAAACTATAAGTCCCGGGAGAAAGATAAAGAACGGAAGAAAGAACGTTGTTGAGAAAATCCCCGGCGAGAATGGTGTATATCAAGAGGGCGGCATAGAAGGTGAGGGCCAGCGAGAAGAAAATGAGTTTTTTAAAAGTGGGCCCCAGATACATTTCGGTATATCCCGTTATCTGGTGAAGACGATGCGTCCTCAATATCACCTCCCCGTACATTAGGTCCAGAAGCATCGTGACCAGACCGATCCCGACCAGAAAGCCGGCGCCGACCCAGAATCCGGACTTGGCGAAAGAGAAAGGTATGCCGAAAACGCCCACGCCGACCATGGTCCCGACGAGCGCCGCGACGGCATAGAAGAAGTCCCGATTTGTCCTCGCCAACGGCGAGTTGATAAATCGAGGATCCCCGATTTTATGATCCCGCTCTGCGGGAATAAAATCGGGACTTCGTTTATTTTTCAGTATGGTCAGGTCCGGGATTTTCACTTTGTTTTAGTTCGCCGTATATGCCCTGCCCCTTGTAGCGAAGTTCCCGGGTGAGATATTTCTCCAACATCCAAAGGCCGGCCAAGACACAGTAAGCGATTATCGTGGTCGCGACGGCCTCGTTATAGAACCCGAATCCGCTCGCGATACCGATAGCCGCAACAACCCACAAGCTGGCCGCAGTCGTGGTGCCCTCGATCCTATCCTCGCGCCGAAGAATAGTGCCCGCACCGATGAAACCGATACCGACGACGATATTGGCAACAATATGGTAATCCAATCCGATCTCGCCATTGACCGATGGAAAGATGTAAAATAATTTTTCCGTAATTACGGTAAGCAAAGCGGCGCCGACCGCCACCATGGTATGAGTCCTCAAACCGGCGATCTTGCCGGAGCGTTCGCGTTCGAAACCGACAACGGCGCCCAGGGCCGTGGCGACCAAAAGACGGTTTATCATTATCCAGTCCAAGCCGGAAACCCAATTGGTGATGGTATAAAACATTGTTTCAGTATAAAAAAACTTCCGTAAAAATAAAAGGTGATTGTAAACAAAGAGCGCGTCTGTTGACGCGCCCGGGACCGCCTATTTAGCGGCAGCAACCCTAATATATCGGTCCTGTTGGGGAGTTTTTGATGGGGGAACAACCGGAATACGGACCGGCGTTTTGGGAATATCTATTTTGAGACGGTGACATTCTGCCAAGTGAATATCCATCAGTGACGGGTGAATGCGTCTGCCGCAAGAGCACCCGACACAGCAAGCAATAACGCAAACAGTTCCGGAGCGGTGACAAGAGCACCTGCATTCATGTACACACATCTGTTTATTGTCTCCCGGAAAAAGAACTTGAGTTGATTATATACTATTTGAGAGCCACTTTCAAAACGTCGTCCATTGTCTTGGCGAATACGAATTTCAGGTCCTCCCTGACTTCGGAAGGAATGTCTTCCATGTCTTTTTTGTTCTCGAGCGGCACGATGACGGTTTTGATGCCGGCCCGGTGAGCGGCAAGAACCTTGTCTTTCACTCCCCCTACCTCCAGCACTTTTCCTCTCAAGGTAACCTCGCCGGTCATGGCAACGTCTTTTCGGGCCGCTTTACCGAGCAACAGGGAGATAAAAGCGGTGGTCATGGCCGTACCGGCGGAAGGCCCGTCTTTTTTGATGGCTCCGGACGGGACATGGACGTGAATGTCATGTTTGTTCAGATCTTCTTTGATGCCCTTTTTGGCGGCATACCCTCTCGCGAAGCTTAGAGCGGCCTGGGCCGATTCGCGCATCACATTGCCAAGTTGTCCGGTGAGAATGAGCTTGCCTCTTCCGGGCATCTTCGCGGCTTCGATGAAGAAAACCTCCCCGCCGACCGGAGTCCAACCCAAGCCGGTAACCACCCCAACTTCGTCTTTGGTTTCCGCGAGCTGGTGGGTGTATTTGACCGGCCCGAGATATTTGTGGATAGCATCTTTGGTTACCGTTATCGTCTTCGCGGAGGGTGACTCCACCAACTTTCTGGTGACTTTTCTGATGACTGTCGCGAGCTGACGTTCAAGGTCCCTGACTCCGGCTTCCCGGGTGTGTTTTCGAACTATGTCGGCGAGAGCGGAATCCTGAAGGACCAAGGACCTCTTTTTAAGACCATGGTCCTTATACAATTTCGGCAACAAGAAGTTCTTGGCAATGTGGAATTTTTCTTCTTCCGAATATCCAGGAAATTCTATTACTTCCAAACGGTCCCTTAACGCGGGCGGTATAGTATCGAGCACGTTGGCAGTGGTGATGAACATCACGTCCGACAGATCGAAAGGCACCTCCAAATAATGGTCGGAGAAAGCATGATTCTGCTGGGGATCAAGGGCCTCAAGCAAAGCGGCGGAAGGGTCGCCCCGGAAATCAATGCCGATCTTGTCTATCTCGTCGAGCATGAAAACCGGGTTCTTGGCCTTCAAAGTGTGGATGCCCTGAACGATCCTGCCCGGCATGGCGCCGACGTAGGTTCTTCTGTGGCCCCTGATCTCGGCCTCATCACGCAATCCCCCCAGGGAGACCCGAAGGAATTTCCGGCCCAAGGCCCTGGCAATGGACTGTCCAATGGACGTTTTGCCGGTGCCGGGCGGGCCCACAAAACAAAGTATCGGACCCTTCAATTTGCCGACCTGTTTTTGGACAGCCAGGTACTCCAAGACCCTTTCCTTGACCTTGTTGAGACCAAAATGGTCTTCATTCAATATCTTTTCGGCTTCTTTCAGGTTTATTTTTTCTTTCGTTTTTTTGGACCACGGGAGCTCCACCAGCCAGTCGAGATATGTCCTCAAATATGAGGCCTCAGGATTGAATGAGGGCATTTTGCCTAAGCGGTTCAGTTCTTTAACGGCTTTTTCCCTGACTTCTTTGGGCATACCGGCCGCCATGATCTTGGACTGAAGTATGGCCATTTCACCTTTTTCGTCGTCAACGCCAAGCTCCTTTTCGATGCTTTTCATCTGCTCGCGCAAAAAAAGTTCTTTCTGCATCTTGCCGATCTGTTTTTTGGTCTCTTTGGCAACATTCTTCTCGGCTTCCATTATTTCCAGTTCCCGGATGAGATTCACGTTCAATTCGCGAAGCGCATCCACGGCGGACTCGAGTTCAAGTATCCTTTGCTGTTCCTCGATGCTTAAGTTCATGTTGACCGTCATCAAGCTGATTATCTGCTCGGTATCCTTTAGCTGCATCATCATGTAGATTATCTCCGGCAGTATCGTCGGGAAAGACCTGGCTTCAGCCACAATCTTGAATTGCTCTGTAAAAAAAAAAAAAAACGCCTTTTCTTCCAGATTATTCTTGAGCATCAAGTGGACCGGCTTAACTTTGGCTTTGAAGAAAGGGGTTTCGCTCGTGAAGTCAATTACTCTTCCCCTGGCCAATCCTTCGACGTCTATCTTGGAGGAGCCGTCCGGCATTTTAAAAACCGAGACGACCCTTCCGATGGTGCCCACCGTGAAAAAATCGCCGGGACCGACATTGTCTTCGGTGTTCTTCTGGATGACAAAAAGAACCAGGCGGTCTTTGGCCATGGCGCTGTCGAGCGCTCCAATCGACTTCGGCCTCTGGACGATAAGCGGCACGACGACTTTCGGAAAAAGAACCGTGTTCTTCAGGGCAATGAGGGGCAGTTCTTCCGGAATGATTATGTTTCCTAATTTAAATTCAGCCATATAACTGACTTATTTTACTTAAAATTTGAGAAAAGTCAACCCCGCCCTTGAAAACAGAATATCTAAAGATAAATATAAATGTATAAGCAATAATATTAATCTTGGAAACAACCTAACTACTTTAAGGTTTGTAGCGGAGGGCAATCTGTTTTCAAGAGCGGGGTCAATCCCTAATAAAAGAAGTCTTCACGGGGAGGAGCGTTTCTGACTATTTGCAGGGCCTCTTCAGCCGTATCCACGACCTTATACAATTCCAGGTCTTCTTTATCGATGGTTTGATATTTTTGAAATATATCTTCATGAAGCCACTTGTGGATCGGGCCCCAGAATTCCTTTCCAACGAGCACCACGGGAATCTTGCTCGACACTTTTTTGGTTTGAATAAGGGTCAGTATTTCGAATACCTCGTCGAGCGTACCCAAGCCGCCCGGGAAGAAAACATAGGCCCGGGAAGCATAGGACAGCATCAGCTTGCGGACAAAAAAATAATGAAAAGCGGTGCTTTTTTTAACATACGGATTTATCCGTTGTTCCAAAGGAAGCTGAATGTTCAGACCGATGGACTCCCCATTGGCCTCCATAGCTCCCTGGTTGCCCGCCTGCATGATGCCGGGACCGCCGCCGGTGACTACCGAGAACCCTTCGCGAGCCAGAAGTCCTCCGAGCTTGCGCGCTTCTTCATACCACCTCTCCCCGGGCTGGAATCTGGCCGAACCGAAGATAGTCACCGTCATCTTGAAGTCGGCCAGGAACTGCCAGCCCTCGATGAATTCGGAAAGTATCCTCAAAACCCTCCAGTGAAGGGACGAGCGGAAATCACCCTTGGGCCCTTCTTCCACTTGAGGAAGTTTCGAAGCCGGTAAATTGAGTTTGCCTTTTTCTTGGTCCATTGGTTTAAATATATAAGAATGGATTGGGATTTTGAAGAGGACAACTACTT
>CAZFTW010000001.1:8281-8806 GCA_964521925.1 uncultured Candidatus Saccharibacteria bacterium
TTCGCTCCGGCCCGACACCATTTTCCAGCCCATTTCGCCAATTCCAGCGATTGGCTCCACTTGTCCTCACAACGGCGGGTCTGGAAGAATGGCATCGGGCCTGCGCTCAAGCAACTTAAGGCGTTAGCGAGCTTCGTGTGTTTACGCTTGAATGCGTTAAGTTAACCGGCTGCGGCACACCGGAGATAAAAGCTCATCGACAGAGTTCCTTGGCGGGCTAAAGCACCGCCAGGAGACCACTCCAAGCCAGGTCCAGGAAAAAGAACGGCTCACCCATATGAGCCGTTCTTTTTCCTATCGGACCGAGCAGATTTATTGAGGATGTGCCGAGCCGGTTAAATCTAACTTGATTGGACGGAGCGGCACTACAGTTTGAAACTTTCGCCAGAGGCGGGAACAACGGTTTCGATGTTCAGATCGTTCTTAACCTTGTCCGCAAGGGCCTGGGCGGAATCCTCTTCGCCCTGAACGATGAAAGCTTTTTTAAGTTTGGACTTAAGATTCGCGGTTCCTATCCAGCGCATC
>CAZFTW010000001.1:8816-11863 GCA_964521925.1 uncultured Candidatus Saccharibacteria bacterium
CGCATCAGCATCTTTTGGTCGGCATGGGCCGAATACCCCCCGATCGCTTTGACTCGGCAGTTGACGGGAACCTTCTCGCCGAAAATAGAGACCTCTTTCGCGCCATCGAGTATCCTTCTCCCCAAAGAATTCTGAACCTGGTAACCCACGAACAGAATGGCGGATTTCGGGTCGGACAGATAGCGGCGTTCGTGATGCAGGATCCTGCCGCCGATGGACATGCCGGAGCCGGCTATGATTATCTTCGGCGCGGGAACATCGTTTATCTTTTTTGATTCCTCGGATGTCCGGGTGAATTCAAGGCCGGGAAAGTTGAAGATATCGTCCCCCGAATTAATGATGTGTGTCGCCTGTTTGTTAAAATAATCCGGATATTTTACATAAACCTCGGTCAGGTTCGTAGCCAGAGGAGAATCGACGAAAACCGGAACACGAGGAATTTTGTTGTGTTCCATCAGGTCGTTCAACTCGTAGAGAAGCTCCTGGGTTCTTTCCATCGCGAAGGACGGTATCATCAGAACTCCGCCCCGGTTCATGGTTTCAATTATGAAATCCTGGAGTATCTCTTTTCTGTAGGCCCGGTCTTCGTGTATGCGGTTGCCGTAAGCCGACTCCGCCACGACATAATCGGCATCTTCCGGAAAATAAGGGGGGTTCAAAAGCGGGGTCGGGGGGTTTCCCAGATCTCCGGTAAAATATATTTTTTTGTCCCGATTTGCTCCATGCGAAGCATGGTTAGCAAATCGAGGATCCTCGATGCTCTTAGCATCGGGACCGTTAAACTGTATCTCAGTTATTGACGAACCGAGGATGTGTCCGGCATCGTGAAGGACAGCAGTTACCCTGTCTTTGAGTTTTATCTTATTTTCGTAATCCATCCCGCGCGCCAGGGTCCACGTCTTATCGAGATCCTCCAGAGAATACAGAAGTTCAAGGCCCTCACGTTCGGCTTCGGTTTTCATTAAACCGTAATTATCGGGCAGGGCTTTTTTGACCAGATCCAAAGTCGGATTTGAAGCGATTATCTGCCCTCTGAAACCTTCTTTATAAAGTTTCGGCAAGCGGCCGGTGTGGTCGGTATGGCTATGGCTCAAAAAAACAAAGTCAACAGTTGAGGGATCATAAGGAAATTTTTCATAATTCAGGTCATCCGCATATTTGGAGCCCTGATACAACCCGCAGTCAACAAGGATGCGGAGGTCCCCCTCTTCGAGAAGATAGTTCGCGCCGGTCACGGATTTCGCCCCGCCGTAAAAAGTTATTTTCATTTGAATTACGTTAAAAGCGACACCAGATAACCCACAACGGCCATAGTCGCTATGGGAGGAAGAGCGGCCATCGGTTTCCTGACCTCTTGGTTAACGAATATCAGGTGGGTCAACAAAAGTCCGATAAGAGAGAAAACGCCTACGATAACCGCTTCGCCGATATAGAGGCCGACAAGCGAACAGGCCAGGATCAAAGGCAATCCGACGTCGCCGGAACCCAATATCATGAACTGGCGCCCTATTTCCGCTTGGGCCTCCCCTTTTTTCCTAAGAAAGCTCGAACCTTCGGCCGGGACGATAAAACCGAAAGGGGCTCCGCTTTCGATCATGTTCCTGGCCATAGCTATCATATGCTTGGTAACATAAACGGAAAGAATATCGTAAAAAGACAATATGACCAGCAGAAGCAAAGCCGTCTTGGGAGATACGGCCAGACCCAAGAGGGATGCTACGCCGGCAACACCCAATATCACTCCGATATTATGCATAAGAACACTCCTCCAGATGACAAATGCCGCCGTCACGGCAAAAGCGGCAAAAAGATCGAAAGGAGGGTTCACGACAGCTCCGGCAATTATCTGGCTTCCGGCAAAAACCACGAAGACCAGGAATAATCTGTAGGAATACCCGGCGACTTTTTTGTATTTGGGCGCAAAGATAAAGAAAAGAACGACAGCCAGCAAAAGCACGCCGTCCCAGAGACTCAGCCGAACCTCCGGCAACTGAACCGCTTCTGGCATCAGAGAATATCTTGCAGCGGTAAAAATACCAACCGCCATCGTGGCGGCAAACAAGAGCGCTTCCTTAAAAAATAATTTTGGTCTTAATTTCATTTATGGTGAGCCAGGCACGTATAAGTTTTTAATTATCTTATCCAGGGTTTATTGGGATACTTGCGTATCACGTAGCGGTATCCCTGCCCATCCGGGATCTCTATATGGTTATCCTCAACCCAGTTCTGGATAAGCAATCTTTCCGTGCTCGATATGGTCTTGACCTGTGTGGCACCGGCTTCCAAAACCACCACATCGGAACTGAAGTTCTTAAGCGCAATGAATATCAAGCCCACAAAGAAAAGAGCCAAAAGGGTAATAAAGGCGGCGCCGAGACGGGATTCAACTTGAGTGGTAAGCGGGTTCATTATCGGACAATTATGGTTCCCTTCTCTTCAGAATTCTTATTATTATAATAATCAAAAATCCCTTTGGCCGCAAAAGTGAAAGAAAAATAACTGCCTTGGGGAATATCCCCCACGCTGTCAAAACCGAGATAGGAATCCGACAATATTCTTATGGAAAAAAGCCCTTCATTCTTGAACCGGACCGTATCGCCGGCATGTATCCTCAAATTGGTCGGACTGAACACCCCGTTCTTGTAGGAAACGGTGTAAATGCGCGGCTGGCGGGTTTCGGTCGGAACAGGTTCTTCGGTCACGGTCGGCACGGCGCCGCCGATATCCTGCGGTTTGCCGAGAATACTTACCGCCAAACCCAACAGAACGAGGAAAACGACTATAAGAAGCCAGATGAGTCCCGGCGCATTAAGGGTCGGCACGCGCTGTTTCTTTCTGGCAGCCGCAAGTTGTGGTTCAAATTGAGGGTCAGGATCCATAGCAGTAATGTAATTTTAACAATTTAAAAACCTTCTATCAAGAAGATTTTCGCAGAATTTTCGACATTTTTGCCTTCACGGCCCGCAAGCCGGCATCTTCTCCGAAGCAGATCTGAAATGCCCACTTGCGCTGGCCTTCCGCCTCAAGCGGATATTTTTCAAAAAACT
>CAZFTW010000001.1:11873-27725 GCA_964521925.1 uncultured Candidatus Saccharibacteria bacterium
CAGGTTGCCGTTATCAAAAATTCGTTCCGGGTGGGCCATATCGGACCCAAAGACCATGAACAGCATCATGTGCTTCAGGAGTATCCTTGCCCCGACAAGTTCCCAGCCCCCGAAGGCCTCCTCCCAGGCCTCTTGAAGATGGGTCACCGCGTACTCTTTGCTGAGCTGATTTTTCAGGTCCATCTTGCCGGGAAGCTTGCAGACCGACAGCCAGGGCCTGGTAATGACTTCGTCGTCAGTCAAGAAGACAGCTTCGTGTATCTCTTCGAGCTGGTCCCACACTTCCCAGACGGTCATGTTGAGAAAGATGTCATGCCAGCACTGATGTCTTGTAGTCTTGTAAGGAAAAAGGTTGAACTCATTGGTCAACCCTCCTCGGCTTGAGGGATTCAGATGGTGAAGATTGAAATGGGTTAGCTTGAGTTTTTGGGCATAATGCCTGTGAAGCTGACTCTTGCCGCGCGGTCTGTCTGAACTCGGATTGGAAGAAATGGCGGACTCCTTCCGATGTCAACGAACGATTAGAAAATACTATTATTCTGTTTTTACTTAGTCAACCCTAAAACAATATCCCTATCGGACCAGGGGATCTTTCTGCCGCCGGCCACAGCCATAGATGTCTCGGAGCCCTTTCCGGTAATGACGACCACATCGCCTTCTTGAGCCATATTTATAGCGACTTTTATGGCCTCTCGGCGGTCAAGTATTTCCTTTACCGCGAGCGCCTTTTCTTTGGGGATGCCGGAGCGGATGTCCTGAATTATTTTGGCCGGGTTCTCGTCGAATGGGTCTTCGTCGGTGAGGATTATTCTGTCGCAATACATCGAAGCTATCTTGCCGAACTCGGGCCGCTTCCATTTATCGCGACCGCCGCCAGCCGCCCCAAGAACACAAATTAATCTTTTATTTGCTGGTTTCAGGGTCTTATAAACTTCTTTGAGCGAATCCGGAGTGTGTGCATAATCAACCACAACGGCGAAGGGCTCTTTGCGGACAAACTCCATCCTGCCCTTGATGCTCTCTATCTTTTCAAGGATGGGCCTGGCCGCGGGCAGATCGATATTATACATCGCCCCGACGGCAAGCGCGGCCAGGCAGTTGTATACGTTAAACCGCCCGCCGAAATTGATGTCGAATTTGGTTCCATATACCTCAAACGAGCTCCTGCCCTCCCCAAGTTCCACATTTTCCGGCCTCATGTCACCTACAGAGTTCCCCACGAGTGGGCGATGCCCCACTCCGAGAACCCCGATGCCGTAGAATATCTTACGCTTGGCATGAAAGCCGGAGAACAGCTTTAAATTTTCATCATCGGCGTTCAGGACATGGACATTGTCCGTCTTTTCAAAAAGCTCCTGTTTGGCTTTGTAATAATTCTCGAAACTGCCATGGCTTTCCAAATGCTCCTTATGAAGATTGGTGAAAACAGCGCAGTCAAACCGGATTCCCAGATGCCTTTTCTGTTTGATGCCCTCCGACGTTACTTCGAGGACGATATATTTACAGCCCGCCTTTTTTGCTTGTGATAAGAACTTCTGGAGCTTGAATCTCCCGGGCATCGTCATCTTCAGATTGTTCGGCCATTCTTTGTCTTTTATTTTAAAGCCGAGTGAGCCGATAGCCGCGACGGACTCGCCTGAGCCTTCCAGTAATTTCGATATCAAGAACACCGTAGTGGATTTGCCTTTTGTTCCCGTCACGCCAATAACCTTCATGGAACGGGAAGGAAACCCGTACATCACAGCCCCGCTCCATGCCAGCGACGCATGATACATCGGCGCAAAAAAGTTAAAAACCGATTTGGGTATCAGTTTCTTGACTCGATATAAAATTTTATCTACCAAAGATTCTCTAAACATTAATTCTCAATATAATCCAATCGACTTACTTATGATACATCATAGCATCATAAGTTTGAATAACTAATTTAGTCTACTTTTTATTGAGTGCGTCTATTAGGTTGTTCAATAGAAAGTACGCCGGATATCTTCTTTTTAGATCTGCAAATGGACCGGAAGGGTGGTAGTCGCTGAATTCATTTTTCTTTCTTGACTTAATAACTTTTTTCAGTTCTTGAATGGCTTTTTCATATCCAAGATTTTGATCGGAAAGCCATCTATCAACCCTTGTTATTGTATCCGGTCCAACTTTCATTTCTCTCATTATTTGGTTATATGGTTCATCATCTAATAGTCTCTGAGCTATTAGTATTCTCCTGCCTATCATTATCCTTTCTCCTTCAGTTAGTAAATCCCGGAGAAAGTTCTTAATGTCATCTCTGGTTTTCAATGCAGATATTGAGGTATATAGAGCATCCAAAGATTTAAGCCTATCTTCCTCTTTTAATTTTCTCGGTTTAACTCTCATGGTTAAAATAAAATATTGACTTCTTTTACTTATGATATTTCATAATATCATAAGTAAATTAGTATTAGAAGTTAAAAAAACTTTCTGGCAATTCTATAAACCAAATACCAGAATTTTGAGACAGGCATATCAAATGAACCCGGATATTCTTTGGTCTCGCCTCCCCAGCCAAGCTTGAAGCGCGTCACACCCGGCCAGCGTCGGGCATCTATGCCCCAGAGGTCGTAATATTTTACACCGCGCGCCTTTAAATATTTGATATTCTCCCAATGCAGCGCGTATGGCGCCATCATGCTCCGGGCATCATGGTCGGAAGCGCCGTGGAGATAGTAGCAGGTATCGCCATGTGTCATTAAGAGTGCCCCAGCCACCGCTTTGTCGTTATGATATGCCATCACCAATTCAACTTTCATGCCGTCACCGCTAAAGTATTCCAAAAGCTTTTTATAATAATCCTTGGGATGACTGCTGAATTTATCACGTTTAGATGTCTTTTTTAGTAATTTCCAAAATAAATCGAGGTCATTGCTGTCTTTTACGATAATGCCGTACTTTTCAGCTACTTTTATGTTATATCGCGTTTTGTGGTGCATCCGCGAAAGAAGCTCCACTTCGGAAAGGCCCAGGTTCAAGACGACGGTCCTCTGCGGCTGGACGGAGCCGGACCGTTTCATGCGCTTCCTGAAAATGAGCTCCGTGACCGAGTCGGAGAGCGGCTCTATTTTTACGAACATCGATCTGTTCTCTTTGGCAAGGTTCTTCAGGTATGCCAAAAAGTTATCTATCTCATTTCTGACACCGCTATCGAAGCTGTCGAAATTCAAAACCGGACCATGGGGAATGTATAAATAATTCTTGCCGAGAGGCAGTTTGTGGGCCACGATGTTGGCGCTTATCTTGCCGTTATCAAAACGCCAAGTCGCCCGCCCGAGATACTTTTGAAAATCAAGCCATTCGGTTGTCTGCAAAAAAGATTTAGACATGACAAGTTTCGCAATCATTATTAACTTTCTTAGATGAAAAATACAAGGAAATAAGCAACAAGACAACAGAGCCCGCCACAACGTAAACTCTGTTGTCTACCAGGAAGATCACTCCTCCTGCGCCCAGAAAACTGAATACAGCCGCTACGCATAAGCCGCAAGATGCAGAGCTGAATATTGCGGCGGAAAGAGCCGAAACAAATCCGGCTCCGCTTAATGCCGATTGTCCCGCACCTGCCTTCCCCGTGAGCTTAAAAGAGAAAAACTGCATCGTAATGACCAGTGAGGTAAGTATTGATACCGCGCCAAGAAATATGAGGTCTCCGACGGTGAATCCCTGCGATACAATATCGGAAGATACTATTTGGCCCGGTGTTAAAATAACAATCCAGAATATCGCGACCGAAAGCAATAAAAAAGCGAGGAAGGATTTCTTCTCAGACAGAACAGCATTAGCAGCTTTAGGTACCTGCATTAATTTATCCATGGCTATTATGACCGTCCCCGCCGCAGCCATCGGAGAGATCCCAAACTTCGGTTATTTGTTCGCCGGTAAATTTATATTCCTTTATTAAATACTTGCCCAACCCTCCATACACATACCACCGCCAGCATTTGCAGCAGCAGGGGCCTTTCTCGTGTGAATTCTCCATCGCATAATTGTATGCGGCCTGTTCTTCGGAGCTAAGAGGAGCATCATAATAACTCATCATCTCTTTTGCCAAACCGGCATCTACATTATAAGGATCCGGTGGTATTTCTTTTATATCTTTATATTTTTCTAATCCGCTAACTTGTTCCTGATATCTGTGCATGAGCATCTTACTGCAGCAGGAACCCATGATATTTTCGGAATCAGACATTGTCATGATCGAGTCCTTGAAAGACATGCTGCAGGCAGAGTTCCCGTTGTTGCTTAAATAATCGAACCTCTCCTCCAGGGTTTTGCCCATTAAATTATGGCTCTCGTTGGCATAAAAAGTC
This sequence comes from uncultured Candidatus Saccharibacteria bacterium, assembly GCA_964521925.1. GTDB lineage: Bacteria > Patescibacteriota > Minisyncoccia > 2-02-FULL-40-12 > GWA2-44-9 > JACPAB01. The sequence continues at coordinate 16,208 of CAZFTW010000001.1, forward strand.
GGATAAACAAAATAACCGCTCACAGCTATCGCAACAACTATTATTAATGTGGATAAATTCTTTATCATTTTTTACCCAATGATTTTAGAGCTTCCCGCACTCTTTCTTCAAGGGTCTTGCCTTTGGCGTCTTTCAGGGCGTCTTTGGCCTGGCTCGGGCTGTAGCCCAAAGAAACAAGAGCATCCATGGCATGGCCTTCTTGGCCGAGGTCCAAGCCCTTCATGTCGCCCATGTCTATATAGTCAACCTTATTCTTGAGCTCAAGAACCAGCCGTTGGGCGGTTTTTGGGCCAAGACCGGAGATCTTGTTCAGATAACTCGGGTCGTCGTTCACTATCGCGGCCTTCAAATGCTTCGGTTCTATCGAAGAGAGGATTCCCAAGGCGTTCTTTGGGCCTATCCCGGACACGCCAATGAGTAAATTAAACAATTCCAGTCCCTCCCGGTCCGGAAATCCGTACATATCGAAAGTGCCCTCTCTCATGTTCAATTGGGAATGGATAAATAGCCTTGTCCCGTTAGAGGTAGCCCCGCCAAGGTCCTTCGGACTCGCGACTTTGTCGCGAGCGAGACCTCTAACGGGATTGACAACCTCTTGCTTAGTTGCTAAAATATTAGCCAACTTGGGGGTAATATTGACCCTATATCCTATACCGCCCGCGTTCAGAACGACGAATTTGTCCCCTAAATATTCTATTTTCCCCTCAATGAAGGAAATCATGCCAATTTTTGTCTATGAGCGAAAGCGAATAGCTACAAAATTGAGCACCCCGCCCTCTAAGCCCATGAACACAAAACATTACAAACTGATTACATTCTTTCAAATTCATAGGATTTTTGCAATTTTCGTAAGCACAGAGGGCGGGGTCACTATTTGTGGCCAATCAGACTTCGTCTTCTTGGACAAATACTGAAATGCCATTATTCAAACTATCCTCGAAGTTTAACCCGACCGTCCCGATTTGTCTCGTGCGAAGCACGACTGACAAATCGAGGATCCTCGATTTTACAACCAACATTTACGTTGGGTAAAATCGGGAGAGACCCGCCATGTTCAAATTAGTATCAAAATACAACCCAACTGGCGATCAACCTCAAGCTATTGAGAAGCTTTGTCGTGGTTTGAAGTCGGGAAAACAGCACCAGGTCCTGCTCGGGGTGACCGGTTCGGGCAAAACATTCACCATGGCCAAAGTTATCGAGAACTACGGCAAACCCACCCTGGTCGTATCCCACAACAAAACGCTGGCCGCCCAGCTTTACAAAGAACTCAAAGAGTTCTTCCCCAAGAACGCGGTCCATTATTTCGTCAGCTACTACGATTACTACCAGCCGGAGGCCTACATCCCCCATTCGGATACTTATATCGAGAAGGACTCGAAGATAAACGAGGAGATAGACAGATTAAGGCACGCGGCCACCCAGGCATTGATGTCGCGCAACGATGTGATAATCGTCGCTTCGGTCTCGTGCATATACAACCTGGGTGATCCCGAGGACTACAAAAACCTCGGCCTTGAGATATTCGAAAAAAAGAAAATGAGCCCGGACGAACTGGTCCGGGGCCTGATGCGCCTTCAATACGCTCCCGACATCGAGCTTAAACGCGGTGCATTCAGAAAAACCAGCGACGAGATAGAGATAGTAACGCCCAGCGCTCAGGAGGTATTTAAAATCAAATTCAGCAATAACAAGATAGAGCGGATATACCGGGCCGAGCTTTGTGACCCCGAAGAATTGGAAACGAAGGACCTGCTATACGAAAGAATCGTAGAGACCACGATATTTCCGGCCAAGTATTGGATAACTTCCGATGACAAGGTCGGTCTGGCGATAGAGAACATAAAAAGCGAGCTCCAGAAGCACGTCAGACATCTGAAACGCGAAGGAAAAATAGAAGAAGCGGCCCGGCTTCAGGAAAAAACCCTTCAGGATATAGAAATGATGAGACAGACCGGCTACTGCCACGGCATCGAGAATTACTCCCGGCATCTGGATTTCAGGAAGCCCGGAGACCCGCCCTACACTTTGCTGGATTTCTTCAGGTCAAAAGGAGAATTCTTGACCATAATAGACGAATCCCACATATCGATCCCCCAGCTGAGGAGCATGTTCAACGGCGACCACTCCCGGAAGAGCACTCTGGTCGAATACGGGTTCCGGCTTCCCTCGGCGATAGACAACCGGCCCTTGAAATTCCCAGAATTCACCAAACGCGTCCAGAAATGCGTTTACGTTTCGGCGACACCTGCGAAACACGAGATGGAGAAGTCCGGAAAACACAATATCGCGGAGCAGTTGATAAGGCCGACCGGGCTTCTGGACCCTACCGTTGAAATAAGACCGACCGACAACCAGATAGACCATCTCCTTGAAAAAATAAAGGAGCGGACGTCCAATGCAGAAAGAGTGATAGTCACTACCCTTACCAAAAGGATGGCCGAAGATCTTTCGGAACACCTCGCCGAACAGGGCATTAAGGTGAATTATCTCCACTCCGAGATAAAAACCCTCGAGCGCCTAAAAATACTCAAAGACCTGCGGTTGGGCATATACGACGTTCTGGTCGGCGTGAATCTTTTGAGAGAGGGCCTCGACCTGCCGGAGGTATCTTTGATAGCGATACTCGATGCCGACAAGGAAGGGTTTTTGCGGAACGAAACCACTTTGATACAGACCATGGGCCGGGCCGCCAGAAATTCCAACGGCCATGTGGTTCTTTACGCCGATAAAATGACAAGGTCGATCGAAGCCGCCGTCCGCGAAACCACAAGGCGCCGATCGAAACAGGAAAAGTATAATCTGGAAAAAGGAATAACCCCGACAACCATCGTTAAAGACATGAACAGCTTCGACCTGCCTATTTCCAACAAGGCCCAGAAGAAATACGGGGAAAACGATAACCAGATAATATTCTTCTCGAACGGCTCAAGGCAGAACGCCCTGAAACAGCTAAACAAAATGATGGAAAAAGCCATCCGCCAGATGGATTACGAACGGGCAATGGAACTGCGCGAACAGATAAAGAAGCTCAAGCATTCAGCCGATAATCTTGCGTAAAAAGCAGAAATATACTAAAGTATCTGGACAATGCCAATCATTAAATCAGCAAAAAGGGCGTTACGCCAATCAAAAAAGAGAAGGGTCCGCAACGTAAAACGGATTAATGCCTACAAGGTCACCGTTAAGGAATTCAAGAAACTGGTAGCCGCGGGTAAAAAGGACGAGGCCAAAAAGTATATTGCCAAGGTCTATAAGACACTGGACAAGGCCGCCAAAACCGGCGTCATCAAGAAGAACAAGGCCTCACGACTCAAATCCAACTCCGCCCGATCATTAGCCAAATGAAAAATGCCCGGACGGGCATTTTTCATTAAGATATCTTTTTTACTATTTCTTCAACTTGTATCAGAAGTTCCTCTTTAGAGCCATTATTATTTATTTCGCCAACAAGGTTAGAAATATCAGATGACTTTAATTTCTGATGCAATTCAATCCTCTCATCTATATTCTTAAGCATTTTATCTGTAGTGTTTACACGAAAGTCATCATAGCTGGAAACCCACAAAGGATCATTATATTTATCTGCTTCTCTTTGCTTGGCCACCGCCGGATCAATATTAATCCTAATATAATAAACAGTCGCCCCTGTTTTATCGGCTATCTCTTGAATATTTTTTCTTTCTGCTTCGTCGGAGGCATTGCCGTCAAAAATAACCCCGTATCCCTTGCTAAGCAAATCCTCAGCCACCCCTTTTAATATTTGTTTAACATTGTCTCCCCATTCCATTTCAGATTCTTTCAATAGAAAACGGGCTGAATTGGCTTGAACCAAAATAGCTCCCGGCAACTTCTTTGCTAATAGTTTTGCCACTGTAGTCCTTCCAGATCCAACCAAAGCTATCATGGCTACAATAAATGGTCTGTCGGCTTTAGTTTCCGGCAAACTTAATCTCGATAAAAAATCCTGAACAAATTGGCTGAGTTGCTCCTGTTCCATATCCATATCTTACCACAAACGAAACCCGACAGCAATATTTCAGACCCGCACAACTTATAAGTTATAGCGAAAGCCATGACACTTTTTACATACCCGCAGGGTTAATAAATTAAAGCGAAAGCCCCAATACCCACAGAACGAACTTGCGCAGGCATTTTGGCTTGGTGTCGCCAAAGGCGACCAAAATGCCGAGCATGTAGATAGTCGGCTTCGCTGGAAAGCCGAACTATCGGTCGGTCTTGGGTATTGGGGCTGGAGCTACACTTTCTTCGCCACATTCAACACCATCCCCAACCCCATCATCAGCACCGCAACAGCCGTGCCGCCATAGCTGATGAATGGCAGCGGAATGCCGGTCAATGGTATCAATCCTGATATGGCCGCAATGTTAACGAAGGCCTGGGAAGTCACCCAGACATTGACCCCCATCACCAACAAGGCCCCGAATTTATCGGGCGCCGATTTGGCAATTTGGGTCATAAGAAAACTTAAAAACGCAAACATCGCTATCACGGCTACCGAACCCGCATATCCCAACTCTTCCGCGATAATGGCAAATATCGAATCGTTGAGAACTTCGGGCAGAAAACCCTGCTTCTGGCTGCTGTTCTGGAATCCCACCCCGAAAAGGCCGCCCGAACCGATAGCAATGAGCGACTGATTTATCTGATACGATATGCCGCGCGGGTCCGCTTCGGGATTCCAGAACGCCATTATCCTGTTCCAGCGGTATTGCTCGAAATAGACAAAGAAAGAAAACAGGACCAGCGTGATGGCTCCCACAACCATCAGTTCTTTCATGCTGCGGCCGGAAATAAAATACAGCCCGCCGCCTATCATCATCACAATGATAAGGGTGCCGATATCGGGCTGAAGATATAAGAGCAGAACGATAAAAGCCATCACGATGAAGAACGGCGCCGCTCCGTAGCTCCAGTTCTTTATCCGTTCTTCCCGGTTGCTGAACCAGGCGGCCAGGTAGATTATCAAACAAAGCTTTAATATCTCGGCCGGCTGAATAGTAAAGGGACCAAAATTAAGCCATCTTGTCGCGCCCTTCAAGCCATGCCCGATGCTTGGAACGAAAACAAGTATCATCAGCACAAGAGAGCCGAAAAGGAGGGGCAGGGATATCTTTTTCCAGAATTTATGGTCAATGAACGAAAACAGGGCCAATCCCGCCAAACCGGGAAGAATTCCGTAAAGAAGCTGGTGAAAAACAAAGTAATAGGACGAGCCGAATTTTTTCTGGGCCTCGACGATACCCGCCGAAGACAGAACAACCAAACCGAAAACAACCAGAACCAAGATCATGATCAGAAGCCGCTTTGCCATTAGTTAAATTTTAGAATACCGGCGGAAATTAAAACAGAGGGGGAATTTTCGAGTCGACGAGAAAAATGATAAGTCCGATGATCGCGCCGATGGCGTTTATCATCCAAAAGCGCATCGTTATTTGGCTCTCCGTCCAGCCCAGCGCTTCAAAGGTGTGGTGTATCGGAGTGGACAGGAAGATCTTTTTGCCACGCAGTTTCTTTGAAGCGGTCTGCAATATGACCGAAAGCGACTCTACCAAAGGAATTATGGCTATCAGCGGAAGCAAAAGGGCGGTATTGGTCAGCAGAGCGACAATACCTACGGTAAAACCCAAGGCCATTACCCCAGTATCACCCATGAAGAATCTTGCGGGATAAATGTTATACCACAAAAACCCGACCAGAGCGCCCATTATCGCTGTCAGAAACGCGGCCAGTTCGAGGCGGCCCTGGTCGAAAGCTATGACCGCCAAAGCGCCGAAAATGGTAAGAAAGACACCGCCGGACAAACCGTCCAAGCCGTCTGTCTCGTTCATGGAAAATGCGGTCGCGACAACAATAAAAATGATATAGACGATATACCACCACCCGATCGAGAAATCCCCGAGGAACGGAACATTCACGACGTCCCTGTCGAGCTTAAAATAGAACCACCAGGCCCCGATGGCGGCCAGAACAAAATAGAAAATAAGGCGCTTCTTCAAATTGAGCCCTCCCCGCCTGAATATGCCCAGAATATCGTCGGCCATTCCGACAAGACCTGCCAATACCAGCATCCCGAGAGGCAAAAGAGTCTGGCTCCGGGAAAGAAAGTTGAGCCGGCCCCAGATGCCGTCAAAAGCATTGGCTAAAAACCAGAAACACACGGTCAGAAAAGCGACGGTGACCCATATCGGCAGGCCACCCATTGTGGGTGTTCCCTCTTTTTTCTTGTGCAATTGGTTGAATACCGGCGTTTCCCCCCAAAACGTATCCTTTTCCCTTTCCACTTTTTTACCGGGGCGGAAATACTTATAAAGGACTCCGGTCCAAAAATGAGTGATGATGAGGTTTATAAAAAAAGCCAGCGTAGCGACAACAAAAATTTTTATTACGTTAAATACCGTGAAAATCTGGGTCTCCATGCTTGTGATCTGAATTTATTGCCAGCTATATGCCGATTTGACCCAATCAACCATCTTTTGGGTGTCGGTAAAGCGTTCTCTCGAGCCGAGAACGATGTTGATTATTTTATCATTTTTTCCGGGAATATCCACTATCAATATCATGCAGCCCGAAGCGCCATCGGTGTACCCGGTTTTGCCTCCGACCACATCGGGAATGACACCGAAGAGCTGGTTGGTGCTTTCGATATTATGCTTTATCTTGCCGTCCACCGAACTGACCGACGTGCTCTTTTCCATGGTAGTGGCCCAGATGAGGTCTTCTTTCAGCGCATTGCGCGCGAGCTTGGTCATGTCCTCCACCGTGGAATAGGCCTCGTCATTCAATCCGGCAGGATCAAGGAATTTTGATTCCGTCATTTGAAACGATGCCGCTTTCTCGTTCATCCGTTCCACAATGTCCGTCCCGGTCTTTTCTTTGAAGTGCTGGGCAAGCGCGTATGCCGCGTCATTCGAAGACTCTATCAGCATAAGCTTCATGAGCGAGCCCACCGATATTTCCTCTCCTTCGTAGAGAGTTTGTTTTTCATCGTCCACCCTGACCACGCCGGCCTGAACCTTAACGCTGTCATTCCAATCAAGATGTTCGAGAACGACCAAAGACGTAAGTATCTTGGTCAGCGACGCGACCGGCAGGCGCGTCCGGGCGCTCTGGGCAAATAAAAATCTTCCGGACCGGGTGTCGTATGCCCCGGCGGATTTGGCATCAAGAACCGGCTTCGCGCCGTTCGCAACCAGTATCGGAAGGTAGCTGGGCTCGGAAACGGGTAATAAATATACTTGGGAACTGTTAAGGATCTCGGCATTGGCAAATTCCTTCCCCCGTTTCGGGAATTTAGAAATGAAGAATACGTTCACCGCCACAAGGACGACAAGAACGATCGTCAGAAAATACAATTTGAAACGCATTACAAAAGCTATTTTTCAATTTTTATATGCAGCTCTTTCAGCTGTTTCGCTTCCAACTCAGAAGGACTGGACATCATTAAGTCCCTCGCGTCTCCTGTCTTGGGAAAAGCAATGACTTCCCTGATATTCGGCTCGTCGTTCAGAATGGTCATCAGGCGGTCAAAGCCCCAGGCGATGCCTCCGTGAGGCGGCGCGCCAAAGCTCAAGGCCTCGAGCATATGGCCGAAATTGCTCCAGATCCTGTCTTTTTCAAATCCCATTATCCCAAAGACGGCCTCAAGCGCTTCGGGCTGGTGGTTGCGGATGCTTCCACCGCCGATCTCCCAGCCGTTCACAACGACGTCATATTGGGTGGTAAGGATATCGCCAATATCCTTCTTCTCAAGCAACGAGGACATGTATTCGGGCTTGGGGGCGGAAAATGGGTTATGGGTAAAAGTCCATCGCCCGCCGTCTTCGTCTTTTTCAAAAAAAGGAAAATCAACAACCCAGCAGAAAGCAAGAAGGTTCGGGTCTTCCTTATCGAGCCGCAGGTCCGGCCTGTCAGTGCCGTATTTTTCCATCGCCTCTTTATAAGAAACGCGCGGAAAAGGTATTTCCTGAATTTCCTTTCCGGGAAAATTCTTCTTGACCAGGTCTATCAGAAGCTTCTCGTTCAACTCAATCACATCCTCGCGGGAAACAAAGCTCATTTCCAGGTCAAGCTGGGTGAATTCCGGCTGCCTGTCTCCCCGCGTATCCTCGTCCCTGAAACATCGGGCCAGTTGGAAATATTTTTCCACGCCTCCGACCATCAGCAGTTGTTTGTATTGCTGGGGCGATTGGGGCAGAGCGTAGAATTTTCCGTTATATAAACGGGACGGAACAACATAGTCCCTCGCCCCTTCGGGAGTGGATTTGGTGAGCACCGGAGTTTCAACTTCTATGAACCCCTTTTCGCTGAGCCAGTTTCGTATAAAAAGGCCCGTCTGGTGGCGCAGGCGGAGATTCTTGGCCAAGCGCGGGCGGCGAAGGTCCAGATAGCGGTATTTCATCCTTTGCTCTTCGCCGAGCTCGTAGCCATCGGTATCCAAGGCAAAAGGCGGCGTCTGCGCTTCGTTGAGTATTTCCATCTGCGTCGGCTCCAATTCCACTTTGCCTGTTTCTATTTCGGGATTGACCATTTTTTCAGGCCGGGCGTTCACTTTGCCGGTGAGCCGCACGGTCCACTCGGAGCGAAGACGCTGGGCGTCTTCGTACATTTCTTTTTGGGAGGGCGTGAAGACAACCTGGATTATTCCTGTCCGGTCGCGGAGATCTATGAAAACAAGCTTACCATGGTCGCGCCTGACCGCGACCCAGCCGTAGAGATCCACTTCTTTTCCGACAAGGTCTTTGGTGTCGGATATATAAGTCCGCTTGGTCATAATATAAAAAGCATAACACAAAAAAATGGTGTAGCAATATGTCTAATCTCGCTCCGCCCCAACACCCCCGACTCGACCGATAATAAAGCGCCTCCAGCGGGCGCTTTTCATCTACATGCTCGGTGTCTCGCAGAACCAAGCCGAGACACCTCCGCAAGTTCGAGCTGGGAGTGTGGGGCTTCCGCTCTTTGTCTGGGAATAAATATTTCGGATTGAGTTCAAGGAGGAGCCGAGCACAGTCGTGAGGCGCATAAGCTTGCGCTGCGCCGGAACGAGGAGCGGAGGCGACGACAAAGAAATCGGCCGAAATATTTAGTTCCTAAAACAAAAGCCGATGCCTCTCGGTCGCGACTCTAACAGTCGGACTTTGAAGCATCGGCCAGGGCACCGACATGATTCAGGGCTTGGGCTTGAGGTGGGGCACGATCGTCTGCCGCTCCTCGGTAGCCATGTGGTATCGGACCTCGACGTAGGGATGGCTCTCCTGGAACAACACCCCTCCAATCCGAATCGCCGGCGAGTTGCGCTCGACGAGCCGGAACGTGTTCACCGGCAAGTTCGGGTCTTCGACGAGAAAGGTCTCGCCCCGGGTCCCCTTCTCGGGTACCGGGAAAACCGTCTCCTCGTCAACCTGGAAATCGCGTCCGTCGATGGTCGCGTTCCCGGCGCCGTAGGTCGTCTTCTTGCTGTACTCGAACTTGTAGTTCGTGTTCGGCACGAAGCGTGGCGACGCCAGACCGAACCAGTCGGTCAAGATTCCGACGCAGACGACGCAGACGACAGCCGCAAAAATCGTCGCTACTTTCTCTCTCTGGCTCATTGTCTCTTCTCCTCTCGGAAAGAACGTGTTCTATTATAATAACACGATACGAAAAAATAATCAAGTAAAGAGGCCTAAAATAAACCGGAAATTAAGTTGAGGATCTCCGGGAATGGAGGCAAGAACCAAAGCCCTATCTCAAAAACGATAAGAAAGATTATCACGAGCTCCAGAAAAGCATTTCTCTTCTCGGCAAGGAATTCCATCATCATTTTTGAGATGTCGGACAGATATTCGATCTTCTTGTCGAGCACTTCGAACCTGACTTTCAGGTCGTATTCCGAATCCATGCTGTTATATAAACGCTCAAGCTCGGGCGATTCCCAGGTTTCGTCGGGCTTGTCGAAAAGCGCCAAGTTCGAAATGGCCGTTTGTTTGACGGACAGGACCCGGCCTATTTGTTTGAGCAGTTCTTTTTCCGAAAGAGGTATCTTGCCGATCGTCTTCAAATGCTCAACGATACTCTCAACTTCGGATAAACTCGTCTGAATATCGTCTTCGTATCGTTCCAAAGTGACCGAACGCGACAGGACATAAGAAATTATCTTTATGGTTTCGACATCAAGCCCCGCAACGTAGACCTTTTCAAAAGTAACCTTTTCAACGTTCCCGCCGACGATGACTTTCGTATCTTCGTCATAAGGATAATATTGCTTCTTGCTGTTCACGTATGGCTGGATCTCTTTGAGGAATTCCCGCCGCAGTTTGCCGGGCACATTCCAAAAAGTAACCGCCCCGAATTTGGTTAGAACCGCATACTGGTCTTTGAGCAATCTTAAGACAAGGGGATCATCCCGGTTCAAATAATTATAACGCCTTATCCCCTCCTGAAGTTTTTTGAGGTCCAGTGATTCGCCGACATAAATAGCGTCCACGAGATATTTCGGGTGCCCCGATCTGACGTTTTTAATCTTCGTGGTCATATGACTGATTTTATCACTCCGGGAAGTAATTTAAAAGCCGCTGAAAGCGGCTATGGTTTCCTGATCTTCAGCTTCCGGTTCGAGCCGTAGGTCTTCCACATCACCGGCTGAACTTCAACGTTACCCACATATAACTTTTCCTGCGAGCCCATGTCGCAGTCGGTACCGCCTCCCCTGCATCGAGGAGTGACCGGTGTTATGGAGGAGCCCTCAGGAAATCTGGCCAGGTCTTCCCTCTTCTTCAGGCGGAAGACGATGACTATCCTGCTGTCCACGGCCTGGACCTGGACCAGCCGCTCTTTCTCATCGACGAACTGTACCCAGGCGTCTTCGTAACCGGCATCGTGGAAGCCGGAAGCGATCACTTGAACGGTAGGATCGGCCAGTTCTGTGACAGATATGAATTCCGTAAACAGTTTGGGCTTAAATCCGGGACTGGGCAAACCCGGACGGGGCAGGAGCGTCCAAATAACAATAACTCCCAAGACAAGGGTGGCTTTCCAGTACATGCTCACGGCACGTCCTTTTTAAAAACCTAAGTTAAAATGAGTCTATACGGAACGGCGGGAAAGTCAAATTAATTTATAAGAAGCAAGCGCCATATCGAGAATTTCTCGTTTTTCCAAGTCCTTTTTCCAAATACTGTTTGAGCGATTGCCGTTTACTTTTAATCCACTTGAAAAATTTATTTCTCTTGCAAATTTTTCAAGGTTTTCCCTCCGGCTTATTATTATTTCATTAAAACGAGTATTGACTTTTGACTCTATATTAAAATTACCCAAGAGCTTCTGAACAAGAAAAAGAATTCTGTCATTGTGCTGATAACCTCTGACGATTTTAATGTTTGTTTTGTTTTGGAAGTAAATTGATCCTTCATCATCAAAAAAGGCTCTTAAAAACTGTAGTTGACAACTTCTATTTAAAGACAGGATGTCCTTTACTAATTCCGATCTCTTTTTCAACAAATAATTAGCGAGTTCA
>CAZFTW010000001.1:27735-32174 GCA_964521925.1 uncultured Candidatus Saccharibacteria bacterium
TATTCTAACCTAATAACTCCAGATTTTTTATCTATTCTTACTATGGGTTCGAAATCATAAATCATTTTAAATTTTTCTCGTATATTATTAATTAGAAAAACAGAGCGATTGTGATAATAAGTGCTACATTTTTTGATTTCACCGTCAAACATAGAATGGGCAATTAAATTTACTAATTCAGGAGTCCACTCATTAAAATCCTTACAATGGCGCCCTTTCCAACTTTTACCTTTTTGGGGCGTTAACCCTCTGTTTATATTTAAAAGGGCAAACCTTTTGTGGGTATCTCTAATCTTTTCTTTCAAAATTTTGCTTTTGGAGATATTTTTTATATGAAAGAAAATTGATGTTTTGGGCCGCTTCAAAGTAGCGACAATCTCATCAAGCGTAAAATTATTCTTTCTCAACTCAATACATTTTTGCTTAAATTCCTCCCTAGTCATAGAATAATTCTAACAAAAATTAAACCACAATTAAAGATTGCAGAATACGGATTTTCATGTTAAAATTTATAAGATTTAAGATTATAATATATACATCCGCCCATAGCTCAATTGGTAGAGCAATTCCCTTTTAAGGAAGTGGTTCCTGGTTCGAGTCCAGGTGGGCGGACAAACAAAAATCCCTTAATGGGATTTGGTGCTCAAGGCAACGAGGATCGTGCCGGCAACTATCAGAAACGCGCCGGGAATGAACATCCCCAGATGCGTCTTTTTGGCCTCATCAAGAAAGATCATGCTCAAAAAACTTACGATGAGCGGGTTGGCCGAGGTAATGACCAGGACAACCGAGGCTAGTCCTAAGGGCTGGTCCAGAGCCCGATTGAGGTTAATGAGCCCCAAGCTCAACAGAATGGCGGCGGTTATTGTAACCCAGAGAACCTGCGGCGTAGGAATTCTGCCCGAAAATATCTCGGACTCTCCATTGACCCAGAATACGGCCATCAGGACGGTCGTAGAGCTGGCAATGAAGACGAAATCACGGGTACTGATGCCGGCCAGATGGGCCGCTTTCATGAACGGCCCTCCGAAACCGTAAAAGATCAGGGCGGTGAGGGCCAGCCAAACCGGATTGGTCATGGTTGTTCACCTTTCTTGTCCGAACAGCTTGCGTGATGATACCACGCAAACGTAAAAAATCAACCCTCGAGATGTTTCTTGATTATCCGTTCAATTTTTTTTGAGTTTTTATATATTATATTCCGGTCTCCGATAATGCAGACCCTCACCGCCACGTAGTCGTCGGCCTCCGATCTCATGTCCTCGAAATATTTGGGGTTGGTTTCTTTAAGCGAGAATATCTTGCCATCATCATGGTAGAGTATGTCTTTCGGCACGAACCGCTCCGGAGAGAACATCGGCACGATCACTATCTTGTAGGCCTCAATCCCAAGAGATAGGCCTATCAGGCCTTCTATTTTTTCGAGTTTTTCAAAAGACGAATGTTTGCCGAAATCGTCGAAAAACTTTTTATCTTCGCCTATTACTTTTATTTTTTTGCCGCTTATCCTTTCTTTGAACTGGCGGTTTTTCAGGCGCATGACCAATCCTGTTTTGGGCAGATTCCTGGTTTTGTAAGACTGATAGAGGAATTGAAGAACAGGATTTTCGTGCTTATAAATATGGGCCAACAATTCCAGATCATTCATTAACCACAATTTCGCAGGATCGACCCTGTCAAGTTTTATCCAGACCGCGATCATTTTCTCCAAAAAACGCTGGCTAATCTGGGAGGACTTATGCAGGTAAAACTCCTTATACATATACATATAAAGCCGCTGCATCTGTTTTGCCGCTTCAAGCGACTTTTTGTCTATTACCAGTTGGCCTTTGATAAAGTTCAAATAGTCAAAAACACTTTTGACATCGGGGCTTTGGCCGAACCCGGTATGGTAGACATCCCGCTCAAGATAGTCCAGCTTATCCATGCCAAGATTTTTATCCATCACTATTTTATAGAATGGGCTTTTGTGGGCTGACAGTTTTTTAATAAAATCGTAGTCCCCGCCGCTTTGAGCTATCTCCCGCTTGAAATGTTTAAGCACATTGAGCCCATTTTCGTTCTCATCTCCGCTTACGGGGGTTACTCCTTCAATAACGTGAGAGAACGGACCGTGCCCGATATCGTGCAATAACCCGAAAAGCGAGATATTTTTGGCCTGATACGGCGTCAGAGAACCTTCCTTGACCAAACGTTCACAGAAAAGAGAGGTCTTACTATAAACCCCCATGGCATGCTCAAAACGATTATGGGAAGCACCCGGGAAAACGATAATATTCGAACCAAGCTGGGCAATGCGTAAAAGCCGCTGAAAAAGAGGGTGATGGACAATAGGCATTATGTTCCTGATATCTATGCTCTCACTGGGCGGGATACGAATGAACTTCTTGTAATACCTATTTTTTACCATTTTTTTATTCCTTGGATTTTAGCGTTTCCTCGAGTATTTTTTTGAGTTCCGAGGTGTCGACTTCTTTTTTGGGTTTATTATCTTTTGGCCTATTTTCTATTCTTCTGCCCCTAAAGTCAACGGCCCCACCTCGAAAAGCATTTCCGAGAGATTCGGGTTTAGGAGCGGGTTTCGGTGGATTATTGCTCGGAGTGGGCTCCCGGCCGTGCTTTAGCCGGCTTGGGAACTCTGTCGGTCTGAAGCTGCTCCTGGGACGTTCATCTCTTCGTCTGGGAGGCGGCGAGTCGAATCTTCTCGCTGGTTTGTATTCCCTTCTCTCTTCGACAACCACCTCTTCAGGCCCCGGCCCGGCCCAGTCGGCAATTTCTTTTTGAACCACAGCCCGAGGCGTGCCGTATTTTTCGCGGGAAAAAGCTATGATGGCCTCCCGGTTTGATCTTTCCGGCTTGGAAAAAGGGTAAAGCATATCCGCGGAGAAACCCTTGGACGATACGCCGTTTATCATTAACTTAAGATAAACGGTATACTTACCAAGATTTACGATATCGCTCATCATAAAATCCGGCTGAAACCATTTTTCCAAAAATTCCGCATCATCTGCTCCTACTCTGAAGGTAATAATGGTACCGACATTTCCGAACACCGCGTCCATGACCGGTTCCTCCATTTGTTTAATGTATTGGTGCGCCATAATCAAACTAAGGTGATATTTTCTCGCCTCGGATAAGATATTGGCAAATGACTCTGTGGCAAAGTGCTGAAATTCGTCCACATACAGATAGAAATCCCGCCTTTCGGACTCGGGAATATCAACCCGCGACATGGCCGCCAGCTGTATCTTGGTCACCAGAAACGCTCCCAACAAACGGGAGGCGTCCTCTCCGATCTTTCCCCTGGAAACATTCACGATAAATATCTTCCCTTCATCCATTATCTTCCTGATATCTATTTTTGATTTGGGCTGGCCGAGGATGTTTCTGATGAGATTATTGGATGCGAACTGTCCCACTTTATTTTGAATGGCCGCCGTCGCTTCGGTGGCAAATTTATCGGCATATTTGGCAAACTCATCGGTCCAAAAGGCCTTTACGATCGGGTCGGTTATGTTGGCAACGACTTTCTTGCGATATTCCTTGCTGGACATCAGCCTGTTGATGCCGAGAAGGGTTGAATCGGGATACTCAAGGAGGGCCAGGATGGTATTGTTCAAAATGTATTCCATCCTGCCGGACCACGCTTCCACTCCCCATATTTTTTTAAACACCCCCACAAGCCCGGAGGCAACCAAATGCCGGTAATCGAATCCGATGCCTTCCATGACATTAAAAGCAATGGGAAATTCCAGGTCGTCGGGATTCAAATAAACGACATCTTTTATCCTTTCTTCGGGAACAAAATCCAAAAGAGCATCGGCCGAGTCGCCGTGAGGGTCGATAAAACAAATGCCTCTTCCTGCTTCAATGTCCTGGATGGCCATGTTCTTCAATAATTCGGACTTGCCCATTCCGGTCGAACCGACAACATACATGTGGCGCCTGCGGTCGTCGTTCTTAATGCCAAAACGGACTTTCTCTTTTCTAAAGCTTGTTTCTCCTAAATAAAGTACGTCGTTTTCTTCTGATAATTTCATATTAGCCATTAGTAGTTAGCCATTAGTTATTAGAATTCTGTCTAAGTCCTATTGGCTAAGTTCTAATTCGCTATGCTGTTGGCAAGCTTGAAGGCGCCTCGCCTTTCTTGGCCTCAACTCTCGGAAGCAAAGGTGTTTTGACGCCGATGTCCGGGAAATGGAAGATCGTCGCTAATTCTTCCGTATTCAAAACAAAACTTTTTGGCCCAAAAGACCGGTCCCTGAACTTTTGCAGGAGTTGAATTTTTTTGTGATACTCCTGCTGTTTTTTGAAGGGCCACTTACCTATCGGAGCCGTGGCTCCGTTGAGCTTAAAACCGTTCAATGCCGGGGAAGAAAATTGCTTGAAAGCCCCTATAACTCCCGAAATGTGTGGCCGGTGAAATCTTTCTTTGGGAG
>CAZFTW010000002.1:0-3810 GCA_964521925.1 uncultured Candidatus Saccharibacteria bacterium
TAAATCAATAGGCGGTTTTTCAATGCCGGAAACGATATTTGTAAATAAAGACGGCGATATCGTTGAACACAAACGGGGCCCGATGGATCTCGATGAAATCCGCCAGAAAATCCAAAAAATCTTATGAATCTTTCACTTATTATCCCATCATTTATAGCCGGTCTTCTGACATTTCTTGCGCCATGCACACTGCCTTTGGTTCCCGGATACCTGGGCTTTATCGGAGGCACATCATTGGAAGATCTGAAAGATCCGACCAAATCCGGCTTGGCTCGCCGCAAAATTTTTATTAACGGCCTGTTCTTTATCATCGGTTTTAGCGCCGTGTTTATAATTATGGGAACGCTGGCCGGTTTCGTCGGAGGTTCGCTGCTGGCGCCTTATCGATTATGGCTATCTCGTGTTGGCGGCGTTTTTGTCATACTGTTCGGCCTTTTTATGCTGAATGTTTTAAAGCTGCCGTTTTTACAACGCGAATTCCAAATAAAAACCCCTGCTTTATTTGGGAGAGGCCGAGCAAGCAACTCATTTATTCTCGGCAGCGCCTTTGCCTTTGGTTGGACTCCCTGCGTGGGACCGATCCTGGGCTCAATATTATTGCTTGCCTCAACGTCAACTACGGCGCTACAAGGCGCGCTTCTTTTGAGCGTGTTCTCTCTGGGGCTGGCCGTGCCGTTCTTGGTTATCGCGGCAGGCATAGGTTCCGCCTCTCGCTATGTTAGTAATTTATCCCGTTGGCTTAACGTAATTTCAATCATCGGGGGCATACTCTTGATTTTCTTGGGCATACTTTTATTAACAGACAATATCGGCCTTCTTATCTCTTATGGATATCAACTCTTTCAATTTATAAACTACGACCGTCTGCTCGATTATCTTTAAATAAATATGGTTAAAATTGCAATCCAGGAGAATAAAAAATTATATCAATGCGAAGCATGCGGTTTTCATTATACCGAAAAAGAACAGGCGGAGAAGTGCGAAGCATGGTGCAAAGAACATAACAGCTGCAACTTGGAAATTACTGCTCAAGCCGAAGAGAATAAGGAGTTCGAGCGGCAATAAAACCGCCCTGTGATAGGGTGGTTCAGTTGTTTGGTTCATTTCCACCCATAAGTCGGCGGAAGATGGCCTGTTTGCGTTCTTCTGTGGTTTCCATATCGCGCAGTTCGCGGGCGGCGTGCTGGCTAGATGCAACAGCCAAAAGGCGGTTCATCGTATCAGAAAGTTCGGTTTCCTCCGGAGTATCGAATTTCCTTCTTAAAGAAAACACGCTCTGTATCGGTTCCAGAACATGGACCTCACCCAACCCAGGAGAGGAGAATTTGGTGAATACGCGCCCTCCCGTTCGAGTCGGGATAGTGCCTATCTCAACACATACTTTGCCATCCCCTTCTCCAAATTCGGCAAAATATCTCGCAAAATACGCTCTGGGTTCTCTTTGATGCCACACAATGGGAGAATGCGGCTCTTCGCAGTTCTGCAAAAGCCATTTGATTATGTAAAGATCCTGATAGGCAGTCATGTTGGCCTCCTCAAAGGCGCGTGTGTCTATGCGAAAAGTATCCCATATTAATTTTAAAACGGAAAAGACCCTTATCCACTTTTGAACCGGGTCTTAACGAAATATTTTATAAACAATGTTGACGCAACAACCGAAAGACCAAGTCCGTAGGTAAAGGGATAGGCAGAATTTATATTCCACAGAAAACCGGCAATAAGACCGGCGGGAATTAATGCCAGTCCGGTTGATGTCTCAAAAGCACCCAGAGAAGTAGCTCTGTCTTCTACGGTCGACAGGTCTGAAACGAAGGCCTTCTGGCTTGCATCTATGAACGCCTTGAACGCGCCGTAAAGCGCGAAAAGCCCCAGAAGCGCAAATAAACCGTCGGCAAAAATAAAACCGAAAGAACAAACAGCAAATAGTAAATAGCCGGCAGTCAAAACCGGTTTACGCCCTATCTTGTCCGACAGCAAACCCGCTGGAGCCGACAAAGACGCGTCAAAGATGCTGAAAAAGACGTATAGCAATATCGGCAAACCGATAGCGAGTTTTTCCGGCTCAAATGAAGTTACGAAAAATCTCAGGAATTGATAGGACGCCGGATTACCGAGCTCTTTGAACACTTCGCTTGCTTTTAGGATAAAGAACATAAAATTAAAATTTGCCAAGTGAAATAGGGTAGCGATAATGAGGAACTTTTTGAGTTGAGGTGAGAGTTTTTTAAATGAGAGTTTCGTTGGTTTTGGTTCGCGTTCCGTCAACGACTTGGGTTCTCGGACAAAAAACAGCGGTATCAGTGCGGTCAAAGCAATGAAGGCAGCAATGAAAAATATGGGTTGAAAATTAAATCCAAGATCGACGAAAAGAATGTAAACGAAAATAGACCCGATTATGGCGCCCAAGGCATCCATTGCCCTTTGAATGCCAAATCCTAACCCTCTTTGACCAATTTCTTTAGTTGATTCGGAAACAATTGCATCCCTTGGAGCATCGCGTAAACCCTTGCCGATCCTTTCAACCGGCCGGATGACGAATACCTGCTGCCACGTCTGAACCAAAGGGAACAAAAATTTCGCTGCTGCCGAGAATCCGTAACCAAGGTAAACAAATCTTTTATATTGCCTTCTCTGGTCGGCCCAATGGCCGGATAGAACCTTGAAAATTGCAGCCAAAGCATCACCCACTCCGCCGACCAATCCGATAGCCAGTCCCGCTCCGCCAAGAGCGGTAATAAAGAACGGCAATAACGGCTGTATCATCTCGCTTGAGAAGTCAGCTAATAATGACGTTAAACCAAGTAAAATAATATTTTTCATTTCAATATTTCCTATTAATCTCTATCGCTGCGAACTCGCGTCAAAGCAATAAGTCCTAAAACAATAAACACTATCAGCGACACAGCAGCGATCCTGTATCTATCGCTTCCCAGCGATGTTAAATTGGTCGCAATAAGCCCCCAAACAACTGGGCCAACAAAAGAAGAAGCACGCTCCATGAGGCCAAAATAAGCAAACGCAAGATTATGCTTACCTTGCGGCGCTAAATATCCCATTACAGAACGAGAAACGGCCCAACTTGCCCCAAACCAAAAACCCATCAGAATAACGGCTACCACAAAAGCTGTAAAGTTATAAATGAACGCAAAAATTGGGATTATAACCAGATAACCAGCTAAAATAATGATCAGGGTCCGTTTGTGTCCGATCTTGTCGGCAACTTGCCCGGCAACTATCCCTCCAATAGAAGATGTTATCAAAGCACCCAACAAAACATATGTCTTAAGTGTGTCTGAAATTTTCCAAACTTGTTCTAAAAAAATAGAAAAGTTATTCGCAATGGTCATCACCGCATCATTAAAAAAGAAAAATGCGGCAAAAAATGCCAAAATTCCAGGATAATAAGCAAGATCTATTGATCTGCGCCAGAATGTTTTTGCTTCCGCCCACGGGGAATGGTTTACTCTGTCTTTATACGGCTCTTTAAAGAAAATCAGCATTGGTAATGAAAGTAAAAAGAAGAGCGCGACAGCGGGCAGCAAGGTTTCTGCTCTTGGCATGCCGCCAAAAAAATTTAAATTACCCTTAGCAAGCGGCAAAACAATAAAAAGCCCGGTTATTTGTCCCACATAATTAGCCGCGATACCATAACCAGAGATCCTGCCCCTGTTTGAAGGAATAGAAATATCATTTAAGAGCGGGGTATAAAAAGTAAAGGATAAAAGATACGAATATAGGCCCAGAGTAAAAGTAACCAGAGCAGGAATACTATTTCCGGTAACTGCAAAAAAACTGCAAAGTCCATAGAAA
>CAZFTW010000002.1:3820-4517 GCA_964521925.1 uncultured Candidatus Saccharibacteria bacterium
TAGAAAACAACTGCACCGATAGTCGCATACCTTAAACCCGTTATGCGTCTCCAGTGCGTGTCTAAAAGAACACCGGTAACGGGCACCGTAAAAAGAAGTAAAAGCGCTGATACGGTAAATGTCAGATTAAACCAGATATCAGCAACACCGCGGTCAATAACAACCCATTGCGCAAAATAAAGAAAAAATACTATCGATAAGATAGAATTGGCAAAATCATATAAGATCCAGAGAAATAAGTTGGCCCGATTATTCATGGCCGCATACATCTATGACTGCAAGTTCTAATGGCAGCTGCGGTATGGGAGAATATTTTATCTCATTTCGGGCGTTGGAGAAACTGACTATCATTTTTATCAGACGCTGGTTGTCCAGGGTTTGCCCCAATGCCGATATGTTCTTTGTTTCCTCGTCATTCATACCGCTTATGGAAGCAAGCACGGCCGGATTTATCTTAGCCATAAGCACTTGCCTGGAGTATTCCAGAAAATCCTTGGCGAAATTTTCCAGGTCAATTCCCGAATCATGCATCCGTTGTATAAGATCAAGAGCGGCAACTTTATTGTTGGAGACCAAATAACCGAAAAATTCTGGGTGATAGTTGGCCGGTATCAAACCCAGGGATTCGGTGATAATTTCGGCGGTGATCTTGCCTGTGCCGGCAACGGGACGGACTTTCGCCAATGAGACCTCGGCA
>CAZFTW010000002.1:4527-23087 GCA_964521925.1 uncultured Candidatus Saccharibacteria bacterium
TCCCGCAAAGCCCCGTCGGCGGATGAGGCAATCAATTTCAAAGCACCGTCTTCAACGTTAAGCTTTTCGGCTCCGGAGATGGTTTTCAGTTTTTCAAATATCTGGGCCGGGGTAAGACGTTTGAAATCGAATCTCTGGACACGCGACAGCACCGTCGGAAGTATCTTATTTGGCTCGGTTGTAGCAAGCATGAATACCACATGTGCGGGCGGTTCTTCTAATATTTTCAAAAGGGCATTGAAGGCGTCCTTGGTCAGCATATGAACTTCGTCAATAATGAAGACCTTGAACTTTCCGCCCGGCGCGGCAACTAATGCTGATTCTTTCAAATTTCTTATCTCTTCGATTCCCCTGTTGGACGCCGCATCTATTTCAATGACATCCAGAGAATTCCCGGCATTGACCGCTTTACAAAAATCACAGCCATCACAAGGATTCCCATCTTTATGGCGAGAATCGCAATTTAATGCTCTGGAGAATACTCTCGCCAAGGTCGTCTTGCCTGTGCCTCGAGGCCCGGTAAATAAAAAAGCGTGGCCTATTCGGCCGGTTGCCAAAGAACCCTGCAAAGTCCTGACGACATGCTCCTGGCCCACGACTTCCGAAAATGTCCTGGGTCTGTATTTTCGATACAATGTTTGGGACATTTTATTTTTTGAACACTACTATCTTGAAACCCGCAAAGCTGAAAACTAGAGCTACAGCAGAACCGGCGACAGCGCCGACATTCGCCCATGTCTTGGCATCCAATCCGAGAACGGGATTGACCAGATTCACCACCAAAGAAGCCACGGCAACATTGATCAAAAGGGCCAGAACCGAAACACTGAAAAACCTTAAGAACTCTCCCGCAAATATTTTCTCCGCTTGTTCGGGGCCGCTATTGCCGCTGTCGCCATGGAAAGCCCAATATTTGTTCCAAAAATAGCTGTGGATCATGGCGATAACGAATGAAGTGCCTTTGAAAACGGCATACATTACTCCGGCGGTCTCGCCGGTCTTGGCAATGAACAGATCGAGGGTTCCGAAATCAACCGCGGCATTCGTGAAACCGATAGCGGCGAATTTGCCGAACTGATTGAAGAAAGGCATCCATCTGCCGAGAAAATACCCGAGGTTCACGCCCAGTATCCATAAAACCGGAACCGCAACTAGAAGCCAGGCCATTGAGATACCCCAAAATTCAGGCCTCTCGAGAAACACAAGTATCTTCCAGGCGACAAAACCGGTGGTAAGTCCGGTGATAATGGAAAAAATCAGGTCTTTTTTACTGAATTGCATATTTTTTTCTTGATAATTCTTTGACCTGCTCGGCCAGTGCGCGGTCTTCCGGCGGCGGCGGGTCTATCTTGATGTTGAAAGGCCTCGCCGTCTGATTGTTGATGAGTAATTTAACATAGCAATTGAAATTATCAATATTCAGAAGGTCTTGCGGAGAGAAAACCGGTTCGAATTGGTTCTTGAGATATTCGGCGTCGTCGGCTCCGACCCTGAATACGGCCATCGAACCGACATTCCCGAAGACGGCATCGCGGATCTTATCATTCAACTGTTTGATGAACTGGTTGGCGATCGTCAGGTTAAGGCGGTATTTGCGGGCTTCGGCCAAAATTGTCGAAATGCTGTCCGTAGTGAAGTTTTGAAACTCGTCTATGTATAAATAGAAATCATTTCGCTGGTCTTCCGGCAAATCCACGCGGGACAGAGCGGCTATCAAAAGCTTGCCGACAACAAGCATGCCCAGCAAGCTGGCATTGATGTCCCCTATCCTGCCTTTGGACAGATTAACCAGCAATATCTTCCTTTGGTCCATCGCTTCGCGGAAATTCAGGGAACTTTTCGGAGCGGAAAGAACGGGTCTTAAGTATTCATTGGCAATGAAACCGTTTATCTTCGAGGTGATGTAGGGCGCCATGTTAGCCAAAGCGGCCTCGCCGCCGGCTTTTTCGGCTTCCTGCTCCCAGAAGTTCTTGACGATGGGGTTGGTCTCACGGGTCAGTTTTTCTCTCCGGTATGCGAAATCGGTAAGAACACGGGGTATGTTCAGCAAAGTCGGAACTTCGTTGGCATAATCGTCGAGCAAGAGCAGGACTGCATTGCGGAAATACTGGTCGAACATGGGACCCATTGTCTCGGCCAGGAACAATTTCTGAAAGATGCTCAACAACTCGTTGACGATGAATGTCTTCTGCTCCGGGAAATTCGGATCGAACTCAAGCATATTCAAACCGAGCGGATGCGCGATATCACCGGGGTCAAAAACGATCACGTCATCGAGCCGCTCCCGCGGAATAAAGCCGAGTATCCTCTCGATGGCGCTGCCATGCGGATCTATGAACGCCACTCCTTCCCCATTCAGAATGTCCTGGTAGATCATGTTCTCCATCAGGGTTGATTTTCCGGTGCCGGTCTGCCCCAGAGTGTAAAAATGGCGGCGGCGGTCGGCCTTGGTCATCCTGATAACGCTTTCCACTCCGCGAAACATATTCCGGCCGATGATGATGCCATCTTGGGGCAGGTTCGGCGGCGGCTCGGAAAGTTTTGCTTTGAGGAATTTTATCCTCGGCGCCATTGTCGTCGCCAAAGGAAAATGGAATAAGCTCGTGACCTCATCGGTGGATAGGACATTGGACTGAAAATTGTCGAAAAGGCGGAAAGAAAAGTTAAAGAGAAGCTTGCTCAAGGCTCGCGAGGTCACCTTGACCATCTCCAAGCTATTCGTATCGGGCGAAGAGAACTGCACAAAAGCCCCGGCCAGATCGTTCAGAAGGCGGTCGGCCCGGAACTGATCCGCGGCCGAAACAACTATTCTGACATTGGTGTCGAACAACGGCTTCGACGCCTTGGTTTGGACCGCTTTGATAACGTTCTCCTCAAACGGGCTGGCCATACGCTGTTCGGCGGGATTTTTAAGCTGTTGCTTGGAATTTTTCTTGGCCAATAATAATGCCTTGGAAAAGGGCAAACCCATTTGCATCTCTCTGGCCGTCTTTTGGGCCAGAGCCCGTAATCCGCCCTGGTGCGAAGGGCGGATAAGTATCTGGATGGCCGCGCCTTCGCCCTGCTTCTCAAGCTTCGAAAGCGATGTCGCCAATTCGCTCAACGGGTCGGCTTCCAAATTCTGGTAGGTCTTGAAGGGAAGAATGGGATTGTGCTTGAGCTTGAAATACGCTCCGGCGGAGACGCCTTCGGGATCGAATATATTGTAGTCCTTTATCTTATCGACTTCGGCGTTCGGGAAAAATCCGTGAACCTGCTTCTCGAATATCTGTTCATAGGAGCGCGGTACGGACATATAAAAATTTATCTCCTCGCCGATATTATGGACCGCCACCTCAAGAGCGATATACGGCTCGCCGTATATAAACTTATTCCAGCCCTTGGCATGGAGATTTATAAAAGAAGAATATAACTGCTCCATGACCGATATCGTTTCTTTCTCGGTCTTCTGGGCTTGCCCCGAACTTACCGAAGAGTCGCGCGGCAAACTGATGAGGAAAAGAGACATCCCGATCGAACGGGCGATACTGCCCCTGGTCCTGACGGCTCCGAGTAAAATGAAACCGGCGATGAAAATTATCACCAGAACCACGGCATAGATTATAAGAAAGAATAGCGACAATTTATTTTACGGGCTCTAACTTCTTCCTTTCGACAAGCATATCGTAAAGCTGGTCCACCAGAACATCGTGGAAAGCGTCTACCAGCGCCGGATTGCCGGACTGGACCACCGAACGGACGGCCTCGTCTATGCCTTTGGTGAAAGCCACGTTCACGAGTTCCTGGACCTTTGGCGCCAATTGGGGGTCGTTGTAGCTCGTCGAAGCGTCGTCCTGTTTCTTGGGAGCGGGCTGATAGGCGGGCGCGTGTCCCGATTCGCTTTGCGAATCGAGGATCCTCGACTCTTCGAGTCGGGACTGTATTCTCTCGCCCACCACCTGCCTTACAATATCTTTATCATGCGGGACTTCCTGCTTGGTTTCGGCGGCCTGCTGTTCCAAAGAAGCGCGTTTTTCCGCCAACTGCTGTTCGAGTTTGGCTATTTCCTGCTGAACTGTTCCGGGATTTTCCATGATTTTATTCTAACACAAAAGATAGCGTATTTAATCAACAAACCCCGCACCAATCTTATCCGCTACAGAGATTATAGGGCGGCTAAAGCACGCCCCTCCGAGCGACCGCCATTCAGAAAAGGGGCGGGATTGGTACGGGGTTAATATTTGTTGCTACTCGTTTTACTCGTAGACAAATATTAAAAAAAACCCCCGCTCTTGAGAAGAGAAGGTTCTTAATATAACCAGGACATATTGATCAATCTACTCCAATAGTTCCAACTTTAAATAAAATGAGACTGCCGATAGGCAGTCTCTTCTCAAGGGCGGGGAAAACCGCCGCCGGGAACGGAACCAAGATATCTGGTTCCGCCCCGGCAGGCGATTGCGCCCTGAGCGACGTCGGGTTACTGGCGGGCCGCTCTGCCCGGACGCGGTGCCGGAACTGCCCGCAGGGGCCGGCGCAGTTCGAGCGTGTAGCGCGTCGCGACGGTGTTAGATGCCCGCATCCCTTCGAGGGACGGGTCTTCCATCCGGTGGAAGGTCACCTTGCTGAAGACCAGGTTCGGGGTGACCTTCCGCAGCCGGCGGATCTCCGTCGGGTTGTCCCACACGTCCGTCTCGCAGATATACTGCGAGCGCACCCGGTGGTCCGCGAAGAAGAACGACACCGCCCGGCCGTTGGGGCAGAGGTCGACCAGGAACGGTTCAACCCTCACAATCTCGTATGCTGTGCCATACGCGATGTCGGTCAACAGCACCGGCGCGGCCGTCGGCACCTGGGCACTGGCCCTGTTGGTGACGTAGTTCATGACCACCAGGAAGAGTGCGATCACCGCGATGGCGGCAGCACTCGAAACGATCAAACGATTCCTGCTCATACGAACCTCCATGTGAAGTGGAAAGGAACGGACTGAAAACTCAAATCTGATATTTAAATTATAGCATATTGATAGCCATTTTGTCAATATTGGCAAAAACCGGCCTCCTTGTGTATAAATTCGTATCCAAACAAATCCATCCTTGTTAAAATAAGGGGGTGATAAGAAACAAAAAACAGGAGCCGGTCATATTCATCATCATATTGGCTATCGCCTCTTTTTTCCGCCTCTGGCAAGCCGATGACATTTCAACCGCGGCCGTATTGGGTATAATGACCGTCGCGGGCATTTATCTTCTGGCAAAAGAATTGTTCGACTGGAGAATGGCGGCATTGTCCGGATACATGATGGCGGTCTCTTTCTGGCACGTAAGCGTTTCCAGGGCCAACTCCAAAGAAATTGTTCTGCCATTTTTGCTCGTGTTCGGTTTCTATTTCCTCTGGCGCGGACTGAAGCGGCTTAAAAAGTTCGATTTTCTGGCGGCCGGGATATTCGGAGGCCTCATCCTGTATACGAATGTTTTTTATTTCTCCATTTTGGCCGTTCCGGTTCTGGTCTTCCTCAACTATTGGAAATACCTGAAAAGCGATTTTGCCCACTCGGAATACGACCACGCCAAGCTGAAACTTCTACAGGGATTCGCCCTGGCCGCGATAACGACAGTCGTGGTCGCTTTGCCAGCCGGACAGTATTACTGGACGCATCCGGAGCTCCTGTTCGGACGCCCACTGGACAGTTCGATAGCTGGTATCGTGAAAACGCTGGCGATGTTCAATTTTTTGGAAACGCCGGCCCTGCATTGGACCCTGGGGGTATTTTTCGTCATTGGCCTGATCAAGGAACTCTCCCACTGGTTCCGGAAAAAGCACGGGCACTTCTCCCCGCTTCACACTCTGCTAATGTCCTGGTTCTTTATCGCGCTTATTCCGGGGTTTATTTCATCTCAAGCGCCGGACACAGCGGTTACAATAGGGGCCCTGCCGATAGCGATGATATTGTCGGCAAGGGGTTTTTGGTGGTTCTTCGACAAGTTGTCCGACTGGTATAAGGCCTACGACCCCCACTCCCGGCAGGAACGCCATGTCGCCGTGGCCCTGGTCATGATAATATTCCTGGCCGCCATCGGTTTCGCGGAATATTGGAGATACTTTCAAACTTTAACAGGATGACAAAATTAGCAGTTGCATCGATTCTAATAGCCGCTTCCACTCTGGCGTTTTCCAGCGTTTGGAACGACTCCCCGATAGTGGATGAGATACCCCACATCGGAGCCGGATACTCCTACGTAGTCAAGAACGACTTCCGGCTTAACCCGGAACATCCGCCGCTGGCTAAAGACCTGGCCGGCTTGGCGCTGCTTTCCTTGAATCTAAAGCAGGGAATGTTCGAAACAAGATTCTGGAAACAGGACTACAACGGGCAGTGGGAGTTCGGCCGGAACTTCATATTCAACTCCGGAAACGACGCCCTGGCCATTGCCAGAGTCGCGAAATTCCCGATGCTGCTGTTCTTTATACTCTCCGGCATCCTGATATTCCACTGGGCCAGAAAATTATATGGGGCCAAAGCCGGATTGCTCGCGCTGTTCCTTTTTGCGTTCTCGCCCACAGTGCTCGCCCACAGCCGTTTTGTGACCACCGATATGGCCGCGCTTTTCGGAGTCCTCCTTGGCACTTACTTTTTCGTTCGGTTTCTGGACCCCGCCCTTGCTGGCAAGAGCGGGGTGGAACATAGCGGCTCAAGAAATATATGGCTCGCCGGACTGGCTTTCGGTGTAGCCCAGCTGACTAAATTCTCGGCATTCATATTAACTCCTTATTTCTTGGTGCTGGCACTCGTGTGGGCTTTTTACAAGCACGGCGGACATATTGGGAATATTTTAAAAACTGTTTTTGAGACAATCCTTATTATTGCCATCGGATTCATTTTTATCGTCTGGCCGGTATACGGTCTTCACACCGTCAATTACCCGCCCGAGAGACAGATGCGGGATACTTCTTATCTCCTCGGCAGCTACGGCAACCGCGCAATCGCCGATCCGGTCGTTTGGGCCTCGGATAAGCCCTTCATCAGGCCCCTGGCTCAATACGCCACCGGACTTTTGATGGTCAACCAGAGAGCCATCGGCGGGAACATGACTTATTTCCTTGGAGAGATAAGGAACACCGCCTGGAAACACTACTTCCCCGTGGTTTATTTCATTAAAGAGCCGCTCGCGTTCTGGGGGCTGGTCGTTATCGTTCTGTTGTTCCTGGGAGCAAGATACAAACCGAATGCCTACAAGACGACCCATTGGCTCAAGGACCACTTCACAGAATTCGCAATGCTTCTTTGGATAGCAATCTATTGGTATTTAAGCGTCCGGGCCAACCTAAACATCGGGGTCAGGCACTTGCTGCCGACTTACGGCTTCGTGTTCATACTGCTGGCCGGACAACTCGTCGGCATAGCCGACAGAATCAAGAATTACGAATTAGGAATAAAGAAAAAAATTATTCTTAATTCTTACTTCTTAATTCTTGTTGCTCTCTTCGGCTGGTATCTGGCGGAGAACTTGAGAGTTTATCCATACTACCTGACCTATTTCAACCAAACAGTGGGCGGGCCCAAAGGCGGCTACCTTTACGTTGTGGATTCCAATCTCGACTGGGGACAGGACTTAAAGCGCCTGGCCGACTGGACCAAAGAGAATAATATTGAAAACATACACTTGGACTATTTCGGCTGGGCAGACGCTTCCTATTATCTCGGCAATAACTGGACCTGGGTATCGGCCGGCAGATACAAAAACAGCAGGGATTTTCTGGAAGAAAATCCAGGAGGAGGATATCTCGCGGTCTCGGCCAGCTATTACATGGGCTCAAGGGAAAAAGAAGAAACCAGCTACGCCTGGCTCGACTCATATACTCCGGTAGCAGATATAGGGAACTCTATATTTGTTTGGAAAATTAAATAACCCAGCGGGATACGCTGGGCTTGGTGGGCACGGGAGCAAATTCGTGCCTCTTCGTTCTCATCCGGTGTCCGAGGGACTCCGGATGAGCTACTGGAGATCAACGCACGAACTCCTCCCGCATTTGGGGGTCACGCCATTCGGTCCCCAGTTTTAATGAGGTCGTTCCCGACACGCACCTCGCGCGCCGGACCTCCGGACCTATTGACCACCAGTTTATGGGTGGTCGGCGTGACCTTCTCGGTGGCTACGGATGAATTAGATATCCCAGCCGTCTCTCGGTTTCCCGAGGAACTGCCGCCGGACCTGCCGTCGCAGGCTTCAGCCGTAGCCATTTTTTGGGCTCCACATAATAAATGCAAGGCGTGGGCCCGAGAAAAACCAATAACTACTGCTTAGAACTCATATGATGTTCCTAATCCTTATCGCCCTATAATTTCTTACTTGAGTGGCTGGATACTGTACTTACTGGCTTTTCTCGGGCCCTTTTGGGGACCAGAGTTAAATTCGAAAGAGCTTACTGTACAATAAGTATAGCAAAATAGGACTTTGATGTCAATACGATAATAATCGAGGAAATATGCCCCTATTTGTAGTATATTCGGCCTTCGATCCTCATGTCTATATACTGGGGATGAAAATTAGGGTCTTTAGATCTTTCTTCCAGAAAGATCTTTAAGACCTCGAGCTGGTTTTTGAGATTTGAATCCAGGGAAAATATTATATAGAAACCCTTGTCGGTATAGACCCGGAACTCATCAAAGGAATTCTCGGGAATGGCTACCGTTTTGACGATCAGGCCGGGCAATCCGCGCGCCACTTCGTTAATGGACCGGAAAAAACCCTCTTCGATGGCGAATCCTTCCCTTGAGCGGAGATCATCTATCAGCAGAAACAGAAAACCCGACGACCTGGCGGCCGGGCCCCAGGTGTTCATTTCCTTATCAAAAAAACGGCACTCATCTGCGGAACACCAGATACCGGCCGGTTCCCTCTCGACAATATCCAAAATAACTTTGTGGGGCAGTTTTCTGCTCATATCGGCATCTTTAAGCACGGGATTTGAGGCCAGGATATTCGCTTCCAGAGCGCTCCCGTCAAAGAAAAGTATGTTTCTCCGGGTATGGAAATATCCGAATTTCTTGTAGTCCAATTGGCGGTTTATTTCGGACATTATTATTTCCCGGTCAAGCGTTTTCAGGCCGTTAATGGTAATGTCTTTTATTTCAAGCTTTTCGGTAAAGAAAAGAAAATATGTTCCCCCGCCCACGACCCCGACAAAAGCCGCAATGAAGCCGGTCAGTTTTAAAATAAAAAACAGGCGATTCCTTCTCGCCAGTTTATCGCGATAATTCAATTTTTTAACATCGTAAGAACGCATGGGGTTCTATTTTATTTCCTTGAGACCGCCCATATACTTGCGGAGGACTTTTGGTATTTCAACGGTCCCCTTCTTGGTCTGATAATTTTCCATTATCCCGATGAGCGTCCTGCCGATGGCAATTGCGGTAGCATCGTTCATGTGGACGAATTCCGAACCGTTCTGTCGTTTTACTTTCGTGCCCAGGCGCCTGGCCTGGTAATCGGTCATCAGGTCGGCCGTGTGTGTTTCCCGGTATCTGTTCTGGCCCGGCATCCACATTTCGATATCTATCTGCCTGGCGTCGGGCCCGCCCATGTCCCCGGTACAGATCGCCGTTACCCGGTAAGGTATCCCGAGCGACCGGACGATATGTTCCTGAATGGCAACAAAGAAGTCCTGCTCTTTTACCGAGTCCTCGGGCAGGCAGAACGATTCCATCTCGAGTTTGTCGAATTGGTGGAGCAGCAGAATACCCTTCATGTCTTTGCCGTACGAGCCCGCTTCTCTTCGGAATGCGGTCGAATAACCGATATACCTTAACGGCAGAGCCTTTTCCTCGAACATTTCATCCATATGCATCGCTCCGAGAGTGTGTTCGGCGCTCCCGACAAGGTAAACGTCATCGCTGGGAATATGATACCTTTCTTCTTTCGGTTCCAGGCGGGCCATTTTCTGGAATACCTCCGGCCTGACCATCACCGGAGGGATGATTGGAATGAAAGGCGCCGGTTTGATGTCCAGTCCGGCCTGTTTGATTATCTTTTTTAGAACTTTCTCATCGGTAAAGAATGTTAACGCATGCTGGATAAGGGCGAACTGCATCAAAGCCAGCCCTCCTTTCAAATACGTAAAACGCGCTCCGGAAACTTTTGAGGCCCTTTCGTTATCTATCACATCCAAGGCCTCGCCGAGTTCCCAATGTTCTTTCGGCTGGAAACCAAATTCCCTCGGCTTGCCCCATTGCCTTAAGACCTTGTTGCCGGACTCGTCCGCTCCGACAGGAGTGTCTTCGGTGGGAATATTTGGCACCATGGCCATCAAGCCATTGAACTCTTCTTCAACACAAGATAGCTCATCCACGATAAGCTTTATCTTTTCCTTGAGAGCTTTGAGTTCTTCAAGATCTTTGGGCGATTGGGGCCCTTTTGAACGTTTGTTCTGTTCGGCCTTCAGAGTTTCGGCCTCGACAAGCAAATGCCTGCGTCTTTCATCGGCGGCAAGCAATTTATCCAGGTCTAAAGCGGACTTCTTGTTTTTGATGGCCTGGCGAACGGTCTCGGTGTTTTGTCTGATGAATTTGATATCCAGCATAGTTAGCCAGTAGTTATTAGCCATTAGTATTTAGAATTTTCTAAGTCCTATTGGCTAAGTTCTATTCACTATTCTTGGGTTTCATTAACGGGAACAGTATCACCTCGCGGATGGAATGGGAATCAGTAAGAAACGCGACCAGACGGTCGAGGCCAATACCAACTCCGGCAGCCGGCGGCATGCCATATTCCAATGCTTCCACAAAATCTTCGTCCATCTGCTGGGCTTCTTCGTCCCCTTTCGCACGCAGTTTCTCCTGCGCCCTAAACCTCTCTCGCTGGTCCACAGGATCATTGAGCTCGGTAAACGCTTTCACTAACTCAAACCCTCCTGCATAAAATTGCCATGTCTCGACAGTATCGGTTGTTCCCGGCTTTAGTTTGGTGAGAGGAAACATGTCTTTTGGATAGTCCATTACGAAAATCGGCTCGATGAGGGTATGGCGCACTTTTTCTTTAAAGACCGCATCCTCCAAACTGCCGGTGCCGGCCATGATCTCGGCATAGGTGACGCGGCGAAATGGTTTCTTGAACCGCTCCGGAGCAAGCGTGACAAGCAAATCCTCAATAAAATCCATCGCCCATTTGTAATCTTTGTATGTGGCATAAAATTCTAACGCTGAAAATTCGGGATTATGTTCGCGGTCAATGCCCTCATTCCTAAAATTAGTCGTGAATTCGCATACCCTTTCAAAACCACCAACAAGCAGGCGCTTTAAATACAATTCCGGAGCAATGCGGAGAAACATCTCTATGCCGCGCGCGTTCAGGTGTGTCTTGAACGGCCGGGCCGAAGCGCCGCCATACAATGGCTGGAGCGTGGGAGTTGTGACTTCAACGAAGTCATTTTTAAGCATATACTCCCGCATCGCCTGAATTATACGGCTCCGTTTGATGAACTTATCCTTGACCTCCGGGTTCATAAGCAGGTCCAGATAACGCTTCCTGAATCTCTCCTCCACATCCTGCAAGCCATGCCATTTTTCCGGCAGGGGCAGAAGGGCTTTGGAAAGTATTTTGAACGACTTGACCTCAAGCGTGCTCTCTTCTTTTTTTGTTTTGAAAAGATTGCCTTTTATCTCTATGAAATCCCCTATATCCACGAAATCATGAAAAAGCTTGAAGTCGTCCTTACCAAGTACGTCCTCTTTGGCATAGCCCTGCATCTTTTCGCTCCCGTCGTTGATATCAAAAAATATCGAGCCGCCGTGCCCGCGTGAAGCCATCACCCGTCCGGCCAGAACCACGCCTTCTTTGGAAGCGGCAAGTTCGTCAAAACGATCAAGCGCTTCGGCTATCGAGTGGGTGCGGCCCGAAATGGCGGGATACGGGTCAATTCCGGATTTTCTCAACTCCTCTACTTTTTTAATTTTAGTTTTACGGATTTCGTCTAAGGCCATAATTTGAACAATTTCTAATTTCTAAATCCTAATTTCTAAACAATATCCAATATCTAAATGCTACCAAAAAACAAACAAAAACTCCATCAAATAAAATAACCCGCATTTTTGCTGGATTTAAATTCTAACGCTCCGCTCAAGCAACTTAAGGCGTTAGCGAACTTCGTGTATAAACACTGAGTTTATTAAGTTAACCGGTGAAGGCACACCGGAGATAAAAGCTCATCGCAGGCCAAGAAAAAGCTCACCCATAGGTGAGCTTTTTCTTATTCGGCCGAGCAGATTTAGCGAGGATGTGCCTAGCCGGTTAAAAATTACTTGATTTCGAGGATTTTGTATTCCACTACGCCCTTCGGGGTTTTGACCTCTATTTTTTCTCCCTTCTTACGGCCCAAAAACGCCTTCCCGAGAGGTGATTCATTCGAAATGAAACCTTTGACGGGGTCCGATTCGGCCGCCCCTACGATGACGTAACTATTGGCGCCGCGCTCTTTGGATTCGACTTTTACGCTTGACCCCACGCTGACCACTCCTCCGTTCGTGGTGCTGATGACCACCGCGTTCTCGAGGATGGATTTTATCTCCTCGATCCTGCCCTCATTCGTGGACTGGGCTTCCATTGCCGCGTCAAAAGCGGCATTTTCGGAAATGTCGCCCTCTTCTTTGGCTTCCTTGATGCGCTTGGCGATATCAATGCGAAGAACCGTGGTCCTCTCTTCGAGTTCCTTTTTTAATTTTTCCAAACCTTCTTTGCTGAAATATTGGTTGTCCATGTTTTAGTAAATTATTAGAAATAAATGATACGCCTATTTATTGCGTTTGTAAAGTATTCCCTGCCATCCTATCGAAATACCACTTCATAACGTTGTCTGCGGTTATGGTGGCAAGACCCTGATTAGATGAGGCGCCTTCGACCAGAACGGTTATCGAAATCTCTGGGTTATCGAAAGGCGCGAATGCGGCAAAGAGCGCATTTACGCTCCGGCCTTTCACGACCTCCGCGGTTCCTGTTTTGGCCCCGGCTTTTACCGGCAAATTCTGAAGAAGTTTTGCCGTGCCGGATATGACCGTCTCTTCCATATTGCTCTTTATTTCCGCCAACACATCCGGTTTGAACGGCAGCTGAAAAAGCGCCTCATTCTTGAAAATTTCGATATCATTCTTCTTATTGTCAACTATTCGTTGGGCGACCTGCGGCTTGTAGACCGTGCCGCCGTTGGCGATAGCGGATATATAGGAGTTGAGCCACAAAGGCGTAACCAGAAGGTCCCCCTGGCCTATGGACACATTATATGTATCGCCCTGATACCAGGGCTCGCCGCGGTTCTCTTCTTTCCAATCCGGAGTCGGAACGAACCCTTTCGCTTCTCCCGGCAGATCGATGCCGAGAACCTTATCGGCCCAGGCCGACACAAGATATTTCGCTATCTTTTCTATGCCCAATCCCTGGATGTTGCCGTAGCCGCCTCCGGCGATGAAGAAATAAATATTACACGACTGCGCGATGGCCCTGCGCAAGTTGAAGAGTCCGTGGTCTTCGCGCCAGTTCTTGAAAACATACGTCGAGTCCTTATTGAAGGGATTTTGGATGACCAAACTGACGCAATCCCTGATGGTGTCAGCCGGACTGAAGATATTTTCCTGAAGAGCCATCAGGCCGATGAACGGTTTGATGGTCGAACCGGGATTGTAAAGACCGCTGATGACCCGGTTGAACAATGGGCGGGATTTGTTCTCAAACAAACTTTTGAATTGGCTATCGGACAGGCCTTCAACAAACAGGTTATTGTCATAAGCGGGAAAGCTCACCATCGCCAGCACCTGGCCGTTGGCGGGGTTCTGAATAATGGCGGCGCCGCGGGAAAGGCCGTTTGCCGCAAGGGCCCCATAAAGTTCGTTGTAGAGCTTCTTTTGGAGGTCATAATCTATATTTAGAACCACGCTCCGGCCGGGAACCGGATCGATAGAGTTTTTGTCCCGATTCGTTCCGAATCGCCCGCCCTCGGCTGCGCCTTGGCGAGGCCGGGGAGGATCCTCGACGGCTTTGCCGTCGGGACTGAAAAATATTTTGCCGTGCTCGCCGCGCAGGAGCTCCTCGTACTGGGCTTCCACTCCAAGGCGCCCGATGACGTCGGTGGGTCGGTAATAGTCATCATTAAGGTCTTCCTTGTTTACCTTGCCGACATAACCCATCACGGACGAGAATTGGTGGCCGTCTATATATGAGCGCCTGTTATCAGGCACCACATAAAAACCCCTGGGATCAAGATATTTAAGCTCCAAGACCTGTTCTTTTTTAAGGTCCTTTGCCGCGAAGAATACGGAACTGTTATTCAGATTCTCATCCACCAAAGCGGTAAATTGGTCTTGCGGCATACCAAGAATACCGGCGACCTTGTTGAACATTGCCGGATCTTTGTCCTCCCTTAATTCTTTCGATATGACCAGAAGGTCAAAGCCGGAAATATTCCTGACCAATGGTTTGCCCAGGCGGTCGAATATCATCCCTCTCGGAGGCGGAATGAAGAAATTAACCGACTTGTTATCTAATGCCATCCGGGCATATTCTTCGTGCCCGGGAACAGCCAGCTTGAAAGAAGCCATGAATATAAACCCGAAAGAAATTACCGCCAGCAAAAAAGTCAGGCGGAAAGCGTTGTGCGATATTGATATTTCCAGATCCGAATGCTCACTGCCCGAGTCAATCAGCGTTTCTTCCGGAGTTACCCAGTCCTCGTTATTTAAAGATATTTTGTATTCTTTTCTGAACATAAGGAATCAAATAGTAAAAACAAAGAAAAAAATCCGGCCAGCGCTACGGCTGCGACGGCAAAGTCATTGTAACCCAGCGCCAGCCATAAACCTAAGCACAGCACCGCCGCTCCGACGCTTCTTTTAACAGTGAGCAGACGAGATAGGAAAAATAATGCCAGCGCCACTCCCAAGAACGTCAATACCAAACTTCCCGGCCCCAGCTTCCAGAAGAATTCAAGGAATAGGGCCATAGCGGAACCGGCCCAGACAACCGGAGCGGCCGGACCCCAATTCAGAAGCATCGCCAGAAGGAAAACCGAGACCAGAATTCCCTCCCTGAAACCAAACATGCCGGGCAAAAGAACCCCGTCCGCCAGAAATACGGCGGCAAAAATCAAAACCAGGTTAAGTTTGTTTATTGTCATTTACTGGTCAGATATTTAACCTTAACACAACCACTTTGCCCAAATATCTCTCCTCAACCTCCGGAGAAAGGCGGACTTTTTTGAACATCTGGGATTCGTTCACTTCGACATGGCTCACCCTGCCCACTACCAGCGCGGCGGGAAACGTATCGTCTCCGGTCGATATCAGAAGGTCTCCTTCTTTTATCTCGTCCTCTTTGGCTATCAGGTCGAGATACATTCCTTCCCGGAAAGCGCCCCGGGCTATCCCGGCCGTTGCGCCGCCCAGTACTTTGGCGGTTATCTTGAATTGAGGGTCGGAAACGAATAAAACCCTCGAAGAGTTGCTTGAGACCTCTTCGATAATTCCTACCAACGCTTTGTCTTCGGTTATCACGACGTCGCCTTTGGCCAGGCCGTCTTCCGAACCTTTATTTAGCAGAACATTATACCCTTCCGGACCAAGATTTGCGTTGAACACATGGGCATAGGCAACATTTCCCCCGACGGCCTGTTTTATATCGAGAGCCTTTTTCAAAAAATCATTTTCTTCTTCAAGAATATCCTGCCTCGCAAGACGGGAGAGCAGGTCCCGGTTTTCATTCGTCAGTTCGTCATTCCGGAATGACAGTTCGCGCCACTGGCGGACATTGCCGGCCAGTTTATTGAACGCCTCGAACTTGGAAAAAAGATAGGCCAGAGAGTCAAAAGCAAAACCCGGTATCACTTGCAACTTACCGACGGGAGTATACCGGCCGAGCAGAAAGACGATAAAAGCCGCCAAAAGCAAAGAGAGCAACAATTTGAGCGGCGACTTTTTCATGCGATAATAGTCCGCGAACGAAGTGAGTGGCTACTATTATCAGCACCCCGCCCTCTACGCTCTGCCGTCTGCTTAGAGGGCGGGGTAACTTTTTGTAGCCAATCGCTGCGCGATTGGACAAAAACTTAAATGTAGTCCTCTTTCTGCGTCGCGACCAGTACCGATTTGAGCTGGTCAACATTCTCAAGCACGAATCCGCACCCGCGGGCGACGGCCGTGAGCGGGTCTTCGACTATCTTCACGAATAATTTTGTCTCATGGGCGATAAGCTTGTCCAGGCCTTTGAGCAGCGCCCCGCCGCCGGCGAGGAAGATGTGTCTGTTTATCAGGTCGGCGGTAAGTTCCGGAGGGGTTTCTTCAATAGTATTTTTAACCGCCATAACGATGCTTTTGACTGAACGGGCAATCGCCTCGCGTATCTCTTCGGAAGTGACGGTTATCTCTTTAGGCAGACCCGACACAAGGTCCCGGCCTCTGATGGGGCCTTGCGTTTCTTCATCGGAGGGATACGCCGAACCCAAACTCATTTTGATATTCTCCGCGGTCGCCTCGCCGATAAGGAGATTCCTCTCCTCGCGCAGGTAGCGGATAATATCTTCGTTGAGCTTGTCTCCGGCCACCCTTAACGAGCGTGAAGCGATAACTCCGCCCATGGAGATAACGGCCACTTCGGTCGTGCCTCCGCCGATGTCCACTATCACATTCGCCACCGCTTCCTGTATCGGCAGGCGGGCTCCAACCGCCGCGGCCATCGGTTCTTCGATGAGATACACTTCTCTGGCTCCGGCATTGTATGTGGCATCTTCAACGGCCCGCTTTTCGACTTCGGTCACGCCCGACGGAATTCCCACCACCACGCGCGGGCGGGGCAGTAAAGTAAAACTTTCCTGGTGGACCTTGTCTATGAAATACTTGAGCATCTGTTCGGTCACCTCGAAATCGGACACGACGCCGTTCGCGAGCGGCCGGGTCACCACGATGTAGCCCGGCGTACGGCCGACCATTATCTTCGCCTCTTTGCCGATGGCGAGTATCTTGCCTGTTTTTTGGTTCACGGCCACGATCGACGGCTCATTGATGGTAATGCCTTTTCCACGAACATAAACCAGGGTGTTGGCAGTGCCAAGATCAATGCCGATATCTTTACTCCAGTAACCAAAGAATTTGTTCAACATATTATTGATACAATACCATACCAAAATGGCGCCAGCTAAACAAGCTGGCGATATCAACCCCGTTAGAAGTCTCGCTCGCGCTAAAAGCGCGAGTCCGTAGGACCTCGGCGAGGCTACTTCTAACGGGGTCAACAATCAAAAAATCCTCCGTTTTGGAGGATTTTTTAGACCTCGATCTTGCTTATTGGCATCAGCTCGGCTTCTTTTTCTTTTCTTTTCTTTATCTCCACACAACCCTTTTCCAAAGTTTTTTTGCTCACCACCACGCGCACCGGACAGCCGATGAGGTCGGCATCGGCGAATTTTTCCCCGGCGGTTTTATCGCTTCTGTCGTCGTAGAGCACCTCGACGCCCTTTTTAGTAAGTTCGTAGTAGAGTTTTTCAGCTTCGTTTTTTACTTCAAGATTTCCTTTTCCGGAAAGTTCGATCAAATGAATTTTAAAAGGAGCCGCCGCTAAAGGCCAAATTATCCCTTGTCCATCGTTATGAACTTCAACGATAGAGGCCATTAAACGATCGAGGCCGATACCATAAGAACCCATAACAGCCAATTTTTTTATACCGTCCTCGTCTTCAAAATAAATGCCGAATGGTTCTGAATATTTAACACCCAATTTGAAGGTATGTCCCAGCTCAATGGCTCGTTCTTGTTTTAGAACTCCGCCGCACGTGGGACAGTTCTCGGTTTCGGCGACCTCAATATTGGCGGCGTAGTTGCATTTTTTGCAAAGCAATATCTTATCCTCGCCGACTTCCGCGGGTAGCATAAATTCGTGCGATTCGGCGCCGCCCATAATTCCTGACAGCGCTTTTACCGGAATCACGCCAAGATCAAGTCCTTTAAAAATTTTAAGATAGGTCTCATAAAATTTATGATATGTCTCATCGAGTTCTTTTTCGTTTTTGTCGAAAGAGTAGGCATCCTGCATAATAAACTCTTTGAGCCGCAAAAGTCCGCCCCGAGGTCTTTCTTCATCTCTGAACTTTATCTGAAACTGATTCAGAATACGCGGCAGATCATGATAAGTACTTATAAAATTAGCCGCCATTTCTGCAATTACTTCTTCGTGGGTCATTGAAAGAACCAAATCTTCGCCTTGCCGACCTTTAATTTTCCAGAGTTCTTCACCAATTTCATGCCAGCGTCCGGTTTTTTGCCAAACCTCAGCCGGATGAAGAATCGACATATTCACCTCAAGAGCGCCGATCTTTTCCAGCTCTCTGCGAATGTAATTTTCTATGTTTTTCAGAACCCGAAACCCAAGAGGTAAATAATTGTATAGTCCCGAACCTAACTGGGAAATAAAACCGCCCCTGACAAGCAGGATGTGGTTAAGGGCCCTCGCGTCTTTGGGCGCCTCTCGTCGTGTTTTAGTAAAAAGTTGGGATTGTCGCATTTATTGTAAATCACAAATCACAAGCACCAAATCACAAACAATAACTAA
>CAZFTW010000003.1:0-19980 GCA_964521925.1 uncultured Candidatus Saccharibacteria bacterium
TTACTAATAGGATGTTGACTTTCTCAACTAGTTTGCTAGTATAGACAAGTCAAAACATCAGATATAGCGTGAATTATGACAAATGCAATAGTTAACTTGACTAAGGCGTAGCCATATTTTGGCTGCTTTGTGTTTCTTGGGCTGGCCGCTTCTGGATCTCGATATATAATATAGAAATTTCGAAATATCAACATATCGGGTTTGGAAGCGGATAGCTAACGAACGAACGTTGAAAATCAGGAGAAAGACAACAATGTAGCGAATTCAGAAAAGTATTAATTAAATTGTGAACAAAGGTCTTGAGTCGAAAAAGTGTCGTTGCCGATAACTTACCGGTCGAATTAAAGGTAAATTCGACGACGAAAATAAGGCCTTAAAGTGAGGGAATTAGAGATAGTAAAAATAAAATAGTAATCAAACTCTGCTTACTCGATATATCGAAATGTCGAAATGTCGAAATGTCGAGAGTCCAGAGTAAATAAATAAATTAAAATGAATATTGTATCAATAGATACCCGCGACAGATTTTTGAAAACTGTCACGGTTATGACTGCGGTAGCGACAGTATTGGCGCTATCGGGCGTCGCGTATCTTGTGCCAACAGCATTTGGCGCGACTCCAGCTGATTACGGTCTCACCGAAGGTGACACTATCAGCGCAGCCGGTTCTGACGATCCGGATGTATATATCGTCAACGAGATGGGATACAAGAGATTGTTCTTGAATCCCGCGATCTTCGGACTCTACGGTCACCTTGGCGGATTCGCCGCGGTGAAGAATGTTTCTCCGGCAACGAGAGACGCGTTCCCAACTTCCGGATTATTCCGAGTTGACGGAGATGAGAAGGTCTATGGGTTGGAAACAACCGGCGAAGACGTAGCCAACCTCCGATGGGTTAACACCTCCGGAGCGCAGGCAGTCGCTGATGACCCGAACTTCTTCAAGAAGGTCTTCGTCATCAACGCAGCCGAGAAAGCCCTCTACGGTACAGCGGCCGACTATACTTCGGTAAGTCAGGTCCCTGCATACACAAGAGGCGGTTCAGTCCCGGTTGCGACCGGTCCGTTGTCAGTATCATTGGCTCCCGGCAATCCGGCGGCTAAGACCATTACCTTGAACGCGACCGGAGTTGAATTCTTGAAAGTTAGAGTATCCGGAACCGGAACGGTTAACACCGTGACCGTCAAGCGACTGGGCGCCGGTGAAACAAATGACTTCGCCAATGTCTACGTCTATGATGGCGCGACAAGATTGGTTTCCGGCAAGACATTCTCATCCGCATCCGGAGAGGCCACATTCATACTGGATGAGGCAGTGAGCGGCACGAGGGACTTCTCCATCGTTGCCGATATGGACAGCACCAACAACACAGCTGGAAACGTCAACTACGTTCAGCTGGTTAGCGTTGTTGCGGCTGGCGGAGCTTCCATATCCGGAGTGCCTTTGAGCGGAAATAATATAACCAGTTCAGGCGCTTCATCCGGTTCGGTAACGATTGCCAAATCAGGCGCTTTGTCCAACCCAACGGTTGGACAGAAGCAAGCGCTGTTGTCTGAATTCAAGCTTACGGCTAACACTGAAGCTGCAAGCGTAAGAAGGTTGACAATGATCA
This sequence comes from uncultured Candidatus Saccharibacteria bacterium, assembly GCA_964521925.1. GTDB lineage: Bacteria > Patescibacteriota > Minisyncoccia > 2-02-FULL-40-12 > GWA2-44-9 > JACPAB01. The sequence continues at coordinate 1,613 of CAZFTW010000003.1, forward strand.
ACGGCGGTACAGTTAAGCCGTCCGATCTCACCAACCTTAAGTTAAAGACAGGAACGCAAGAGTGGTCAGGCGTATCAACCTCTGACAGCTACTTTGTGTTCGATCTTGGTTCCGGCTATACCATTTCCAAGGGAGGAAACGCCGTATTTAAGGTTCATGCTGACGTATCCGGAAAGAAGGATGAGACAGTTGATCTCTACTTCGAGAATGACGCCGATACATTAGCGGTTGGCGACCAGTACGGCCAGGGTATGGCGGTAGATGACGCCGCATTGGATACTGCCGCCGAAGCCACGACGTTGACCCTGCAGGGCGGTGTCTTGACCATCGCATTCAATGGTCCGACCGCTACCAACATCGCAACTAACGCTACCGACGTAACTATGCTGCGATACTCAATGACTGCCGCAAGCAACATTGAGGTCCGTAAGACAGAGTTGGTCATTTGCGGTAGCAATGACGGAACGACTGACACAACCTTCGAAGATGTCAGCAACGAAGCTAATCTCGACAGCATCAACGATGTTAAGGTTTGGAACGAAGATACCAACACCGTTGTGATGGGTCCGAAGGACGGAACGGCATTTAACGACGCCGACGACACCGACAGCTGTCCGGATTCTGTAAACGGCGCCAGAGAGGCATTCACCGATGTGATCGATCTAACTGCCGGCAAGACCTATAACTTCAAAGTTACTGCCGACATAGACACTTCACTTGGTGACGCTAGCAGCTTCCCTGACCCGGATGACATTGTCAGGATCGTGCTTGACAGATACGATGACAACACTCCGGACGTAACCGTCATGAAGTACGCCGGAACCAATACTGCTGTTGCCGATGCGGACATAGTTCCAAACGCTGACATTTCCGGTCCGAACTTCACCGTAAAGAGCGCGTCTTTGACATTAGGCCTCGCGGCTTCACCCGCCGACAGGACCTATATCAAGGGAACTTCAGGAGCTGAAATGGTTGGTATTACTTTTGCCGCGGCTCTTGGCTCCGGATTGAAAGTTACCGACATTACCCTGACCGGTTACGCGGAAGACGAGGTGGCTGAATCCCACGACGAAGGTGTCGCTCCAGACGAGGACACCGGCGTTTCGGTGGCCAACGCCGTAAGCAAGGTCTACTTGTATGACGGAGCTTCGGGCGCTTTGATCTCCAGCACACCGTCCAGCAACCAGTTGAGCGTTGCCGGTACCGGTACCATCAAGTTTACCGGCTTGAACTGGACTCTTGCAGCCGGAGAAACCAGGACCTTGTTGGTCAAGGGCGACCTGTCCACAAATGACGCTTCCGGTTCCAACGGAGACAGGTATTCGTTTGACATCAATGCCACCACTGATGTGACGGCGGTTGATGACTCAAACAACACGGTCAACGCCGCAAATGCCGACCCGAACGGGGCTCTTACTCCGGTGGTTGACATTACCGTCAAGAAGTCAGGCAATCTGACCGTGGCTGTCGCTCCTGCTACGCCGACCAAAGGCGCAACATATTGGGGCCAGGCAGGCGTTCAGTTCTCGCAATTCAGATTCACCACGACCGACGAGGGCCAGTATCTGGAGAAGGTGACCTTCAACACCGGAGATACTGCGGCTGATGTGACTGCCAACGTCAATCAGGTATACGTAACCTACAAGAACAAGGCCGGCACTACGCTGACCTCTGCAGGCTCGTTCAACACCGACGCTTCAGTGGCATTTTCTTGGACCGGCGACAACCGGCCATATGTACCGGCTGATAGCTCGTTGGATGTAACGATTAAGGCCGATATGAAGACCAAAGCCCAGGGCGCGACCAACAACGTGTTCTTCTCCATTGACTTCGAAGGAGGCAATGCCGATGAGTTCAGAGCGGTTGGCGATTCGGGTACGGTGATGGAAGGAGACGATACGGATATCGTGGACCGAGCTCCGACGGATAATCAGTATGTCTACAGGGTATTTCCGAAGATCACCAAGGTGACGGATACCTCGCTTGAGGCGAACAGCTCCGTATTGAACCCGACCGAAGCGGAAGTCCTGCGCTTCACCATAGAAGCGATGGGTCTCACTGATTCCAAGCTGTTGTTTGACAACGCGGCTAATGGGTCGGGATCCATTACCTTTGAGGTTGTGGCTTCAGGTGTTACCGACACCGGCAGCCCGGCATTCAAGGTATACGACGCGGCCGACGGTTCATCGGTTGATGTGAACGGTACAATTACCAACGCAACCGATCCGACACCGAAGGCATCAATAGAATTTGACTTCACGTCAAAGGACATTGAGATCTCGGGTGGCTCATCCAAGACCTTCTATATGAGGGTTGACCTGACCAACTTCTCGCACAACGGCGACTACTTCCAAGTGGTCCTGCGTGATGACGAGGCCTCGTTGATCCAGTGGATGGCCGATACTGATGCCGCTGCTGATACTTTTGACACTAACTCTACGGCTGGTGTCTTGAGACAGCTTGAGCTTATCGGTACGACTAAGGTCAGAAACATCTAACCTTAGCCAAAGCTACGCTTGTCCTGAGTTAATCGAAGGATACGCTGGCTTGAACCAAAAACCGCCGAAAGGCGGTTTTTGGTTGCCCGAAGCTTTAAATTTTGATACTTTTATCCCTATGAATCGCAGAAATTTACTGCTTATCGGAATTTTAATTGTCGTCGGTGTGGGGGTTTATGCATTTAACTTCAACAATCCCCTCTATTGGGACGATGACGACTGGATTATCAATAACACATTTGTCCACAGTATTAGCTGGAACAATATTAAATTCTGGTTCACCCACAATACCCTCGCCGGAGTTGGCCTCCAGAGCAACTACTACCGGCCATTTCTTTTCTTCACCTTTGCTCTTAACTGGGTTGTTTCGGAAACAAAACCGTTCCTTTGGCACTTGGTCAGCAACTCGATTCACATTGCCAATGCGGTTTTAGTATTTATTTTATTGAGGAAATATTTGGGTCAGATTGTCGCTTTTCTAACCGCATTAATATTTACCATCCATCCTCTCAACACCGAAGCCGTTACATATATATCCGGCCGCGGCGATCCGCTATCCGTCTTCTTTATCCTCCTCGCCTTGGTTTTTTATCTGAAATCAAGGTCCGACCTTAATCTGACCAAGGTCGGACCTTGGAATTTATATAAAACCGCATCGGTTGTTTCTATGGTTTTGGCTGTTTTAACCCGGGAAACAGGGGTTACATTTCCAGCTCTTTTTATGGTTTTCTACATAGCTTTTATTTCAAAGGATAAATTTACGGGCGCGGTCAAGAGGGCTTTTTCGGAATCCCTGCCTTATTGGGGCGTTGCTGTTGTTTACGGAATACTAAGGATTACGGTGCTGAATTTCCAAAATACCCTGAATTTTTACACAGCCCCAAATCTATATTCTGAAAATCTGATTTATCGCTTGTTTACCTTTATGCACGTTCTGGTTGATTACTTCCGCCTGCTGTTCGTACCCACAGGTCTTCATATGGAACGAAGTATGGTAGTGCACACATCGCTGTTCCAATGGCCGGTCTGGCTCGGTGCTTTGATAATTGTCGGCATTATTTATGTTGGATATAGGTTTTATCGTTTAGAAATTAGAAATTTGAAATTAGAAATTCAACCAAATTCTAATTTTAGAATTTGGTTGTGGGGTTGGGCCTGGTTTTTCATCGGCCTAGCAATGGTTTCGGGAATCATACCCATAAATGCCGTGATATATGAGCACTGGTTGTATCTGCCGATGATAGGGTTCTGGGCCATTGCCGCTTTTTATCTGGTGAAGTTATTTGAGTATCTTAAAAACCGAAGGTTTTTATTTGTAATTTGTATTTTGTTATTTGGTGCTTACATTTCTTTTTTTGGGCTCCAGTCCATAAAAAGAAATGTCTTGTGGGGCAAACCGGTTGAATTTTTCCAGGATATACTGAAATACGAACCGGAAAGTGTAAGGATAAATAATAATATGGGCAATCTTTACTTCAATCAGGGCGATACTGAAAAGGCGGAGGAATATTACAGAAAAGCAATTGAGTCGGAAGATGTATTCCCTCAACCGCACTTTAATATCGGGAGCATTTTGCAGTCGAGAGGAGACATTTTTGGAGCGATAAAGGAGTATGAGAAAGCGATATCAATTGACCCGAACTTCCACTATCCTTACCAAAATCTGGTAGCCATCTATGCCAGTCAAGGCGACTTGGTCAAAGCAACCGGGTACATAGAAATTTTGAAGCAGTTAAAGCCATATGATCCCAGGGTCTTCTACAACGCCGCTTTGATATATCTTGCTCGCAACGACAGCGAGTCAGCCGTCAGGGACTTGGAACGTGGCCTTGAAGTTAGCGGTTCTGACCCGGAAGCGGAACGGCTTATCAAAGAGCTTTTGGATAAAGCCGAATAGTTGAATTTGGGCTAATTTCGAGTATAATACTAAATTATGAAAAACAAGGCTCTAATATACGCAATAATAGTAATTTTAGGCATAGGCCTGCTTTGGTTTGCCGATGTTTCCAGGGACAAGAGGTCTGTTTCTACGGACGGAACAGGTAATGAAAATATAGCTAGCGGATCGATCAGCGGGGGGGATGTTTCACCAACTCCATCGGAGAGCGAGTATCCCGAAATTGCCAATAAATACCCGCCGGCCGAGTGCTCATTAGCCGGAAATATCAAGTATTTAGAGCCGGGAACTTATGAAAATCTGGAGGCCAACATCAATTATAAAAACATTGACTCAAAGGCAAGGCATATAATCTGGACGATATCGCCGAAGGACGACCTATCCGTTGGTCCGAACTTATTTTCCCGTTTGTTTCTGCCGGATGGTACGGAGGACGTTACAATCGGTTTGCCGGATTATCCAAAGTCGAAAAACTACACCCTTACCGCAAAAGTCACATACGGCAGGTTTGTAAAAGGCAATCTTGAAATCAAAGAAGCTTCTTGCTCCGGCCAAATACCGGTTGAGATAAGTTACTAATATGTTTGGCAGAATTTCAAAAATTACCCTCGTTTTAATTTTGCTGGTTTTAGGATTGGCTGCTTATCTTTTTGCGACTGGCTTTAATATTTTTAGGCGGGCCGGTTATAATCCGCCCGTAATTACTGTCACACCGACTTCCGTATCCGGGCAAGGCGAGCTGGATTTCTTAACCCTTCCCGACAACTTATCTATTTCTGTTTTTGCTGAAGATCTGGAAAGGCCAAGAGTGATCGCTTTTGATCCCGCCGGCAGAATGCTGGTGAGCGAAACAAAAGCCGGCAGGGTCGTTTTACTGAAGGACGCCGACAAAGACGGCAAGGCGGAAAGCAAAACCGTTGTCCTTGACAACTTAAAACAACCCCACGGCCTGGCATTTTACACCGACCCCAAAACCAAAACGGTCTACCTCTATGTTGCCGAAACGCATCAGGTGGCCAGATTTCCTTATGACGTAAATAACGGCAAGGTGTTGAACGCTAACGGCCAGAATATAGCCAACTTGCCCGCCGGCGGAGGGCATTTCTCAAGAACCATAGCTTTTGGGCCGAATTATAGAACGAGTCAGATTATCGGGGGAGTGAATCAGGTTAATACTTTGGGGAAAGATAAATTATACATAAGCGTCGGCTCATCCTGCGATGTTTGCGTTGAGGACACCTGGAAGAGGGCGGCAATACTTGAATCGGATTCCACCGGCAGTTATACCGCTGAATTTGCCGGCGGATTAAGAAATTCGGTTTTCTTTACTTTCCATCCCGAAACCAAGGAAATATGGGCGACAGAGATGGGCAGGGACAATCTGGGCGATAACCTTCCTCCGGACGAAGTTAATATTGTGAAAGTTGCCGGACCCGATCACAAATATGGGGCAAGACGTTATGGTTGGCCGTTCTGTTATGGCAATCAGGTAAAGGACACTAAATTCAACCCCGATAAGGTGGCGAGGATAGATATTCCGACCGATTGCAGTCAAACAGAACCGCCCGCAATAGAAATACCGGCGCATTCCGCGCCATTGGGCCTGGCTTTCATAAGCGATAAGAAGTGGCCGTCAGAATGGCGTAATGACCTCCTTGTCGCATACCACGGCTCTTGGAACAGGAGCGAACCGACGGGATATAAAATAGTTAAATTCAAGGTTGAGAATAACGGGAAAGTATCAAGGGTGGAGGATTTCATAACCGGATGGTTGAATGACGACAACAAGGTCTTAGGCCGGCCCGTGGACTTGAAATTTGGCCCTGACGACGCGCTCTATGTTTCCGACGATGCTGCGGGCATTATCTACCGAGTGATGCCTCGTTGAAATATTACTACTGATTCATCCGTGTATACAATCGGCCAGTCGGGATTTTTGGAAATATGCTTTAAAAAAGTTCTCGCCCAAGGGGTGATGTCCGTGTGGGAGAAAAAGACGTAGTTTATTCCGTATTCATCTGAATATTTTTCCCACAACGCCGGATTTTCCTGCATTGGCTTGTATATCTTCTCAAAGAATTCCACCGAATACGCTTCCGGCCGGCCGTCAACGAACACTTTTTGCTCAGGGTATAGTTTCCATATCAGGAAACTGCCCACGTCAAAATTATTGAATACCGGCCCCTTGATATTGTTTTCCTTAACGAACTCAACCGCTTTCGCCGCGCCTTCCGGCACTATCAAGCCGAACCTTTTGTTGCTTGCCAACGCATCATAGACCCCATTATTGGGGACGTTAAATATTAGCCAAACCAAAACGCCTATTATTCCCAAATACCCCCACTTGTGATTGAACGACACGACGTGTCGTTCAACGGATTTCTGTGGATAACTTAAAAATATTGAAACGATGGGGACAAAAGCAAAGCCGTACAGGCCGAAATTTCTTATCATTTTGAAGGCCAGTATAGAGAAAACAGCCGCGAGCATTAGCTCAAGGGACAATTTTTTAATACCGCTCTTCTTTATCGCAAATATGGCGGTTACTATCAAAACAACCAAGGAGAACTGAAAGAAAACAATATCTCTGATGTGGAGACCATAGTCCTTAAGAAAAAATATATTCTGGTTCTCAAGCACGCTGTAGCCGTAGTTGTTTAATATCGTTAGAGGAGCTAAAGCCCCATTGATGAAGTTGGGATTTATAAGTGTTGCCGCGGATACTGCCAAAAACGTTAAGAGATATTTTTTGAAGTTAGCTCTATCCAGGAAATACCTATCTATTAAGAAAAACAGCATTATCATAGGACCAAGAGCGAAATATATGTGGGTATTGGTCCAAAGTATTTGGACGAACGGAAGAGCATAGAGCCACTTTTGATTAAAGATATCCGACGTCCTGACATATTTAGCCCTAAAACAAACAAACAGGAAAATAGAAAGACAAAGATAGCTGAATATTTCCGGTCTGATGTCGGTTCTTGTCAGGAACAGAGGTGCGGCAAATGCGGCCGTGAGCAGAAAGTGTCCAATGCCGGCAGTTCCGCGAGTAGATAAAAACAAAACAAGAACGACGAGTACGAGCAGTATCGTTTTAAGAATTATTAATCCCTCAAGACCTACTGCTCTGTCGGTTAAATAAAATATCACTTCTCCCAGCCAGTGGTGATTTATGAACGACTGATCGGGCTCGGTGAAAGAAAAGAGATTTGTTTTGTATACCGACCCGGACTCCCAAATTATTTCACCTGACTTAAGATGCCGGCCGATGTCCTGGTTAATGGAGTTGAGCGAGTGAACAAAAAGAAGCCCTAAGAAGACAAAAAAGAGTATTAAAGCAATTCTTCTATACACCCTACCATTTTATCAAGTTCGAACTTGAAAAGCACTGTTTGGTGGGCCTGGATGCCCAGTTCTTTTTGCAGATGACTGCTGTCCATTATCTCTTTTATCTTGTCGGCCATGGCCTCCGGGTCTCCCGGTTCGACTATCAAGCCGTTCTTTCCGTCCTCGATTATCTCCGGGACCGCGCCGACCCGAGTGGCGACTATGGGCAGTTTGGCGGCCATGGCCTCTATCATAGCCCAAGGGAAGCCCTCTTTGAGCGACGGGAGGACGAAAATGTCAAATGCGGAGAGATACCGGGATGCGTCGGGTATCTGGCCGGTCAGAAACACCCTGCTTTCCAGCCCCAGGTCTTTTATGAGCGCTTCCAGTTTCGGCCTTTCTCTTCCGTCTCCGACCACTAAGAACACCAAATTTTCATCTTTCCGAAAGTGGTAAGCCGTCCTTATTAAATAATCGATTCCTTTGGCCGGATATAAATTGGCGATTGTGCCGATTATGTATTTATCGTCTGGAGCCCCTAAATTCTTTCGGGCTTCTTTCTGGTTCATTACATCGAGTTTATATGTTTCGATCCCGTTGTAGATAAGAGACAGTTTTTTGCGGGGCTTTATTTTAAACCTAATAGCTTGGTCAAAGTCATGTTGGTTGTTTACGATGACCACATCTTTCCATCGGGCGCTGAGCCATTCTAAAAACACCCAAAGCCCTCTTTTCCATTTGGAAACCGGGTCATTGAATGACCACCCGCCGATCCTGTATATGACCTTTGCGTTATTGATGCTGTATGGGAAGCGGGCCGCGAAAGCTCCGACGAATCCTGCCTTTGAGCTGTTAAGAAAAAGTGTATCCGGCCAAAAATCGAGGATCAGTTTTCTTAACTCCGACACGGCTTTCAAGTCCTGCCGGATGTTAACGTCCCGAACCAGGTTGATAAGGCGGTGGGTCGGTATGCCAATCTCATGCAAGGCGCGGAAAAGGTAGCCGTCGCCGTCCTTTCCGATTGCGACAAGCGGCTCGAACTTTTCTTTGTCCAGGTGCGAAAGGAGGTTGAGCATGAATCTCTGCGCGCCGCCCATATCCGATTGGGTGATCACAAAAAGTACCCTCTTTTTGAGGTTCCCAGTGGTATGAATGTAGGGTTTATTTAAGCTTGATTCCATGATGATTTCGTGGCAAAATTAACACAAAATGCTTGAAAAAACCAGAGTTTTGGTATTTACCACCGCCTACAGACCGCTCATCGGCGGATCGGAGATAGCGCTTGAAGAAACGGTTCGGCATTTGCCCGATATTTTTTTTGATATTGTGACCCCGAGACACAGGAGAACGTTTCTTGCAAAAGAGGGCGGAAGCAATTTTTGCATTTATCGGGTTGGGTTCGGGCTCGGGGAATTACTCGACAAGCTTTCTTTTCCTTGCCTCGGGTTCCTGAAAGCGCTCCGGCTGATGTCGAAAAATAAATACAGGGCCATCCATGCCTATCAGGCGTCATACGGAGGCGGCGCGGCCTGGCTTGTTAAAACATTCTTTCCGAAAACCAAGTTTGTTCTTACACTACAAGAGGGGAAAGAACTTGATAAACAAGTTTGGGTGATTAAATTTTTCAGGAATTTAATGATTAGAAAAGCCGACGCGATCACGGCAATAAGCGCTTACCTTGCCGACTTTGCAAAGAGCGTCAACACGAAAGCAAAAATATCGGTAATACCTAACGGCGTTGACATGGAAAAATTCAAACTCGCCGGCAATCCCGGTAAGAACACCCTTATTACCGTGTCCCGCCTGGTGCCGAAGAACGGTGTCGGCGACCTGATAAAAGCCATGAAGAAAGTCGGGGATGAGATTCCTGGCGCTAATCTTATTATCGTCGGAGATGGGCCGCTTAAAGAAAGTTTAATGTTTAAAGTGAAAAGTCTAAAGCTGGAGAGTCAGATAGAATTTTCAGGCGGAGTTTCCCATGGCGAGACCCCGGAATATCTGAACAGGGCAAGTGTATTTGTCCGGCCATCTTTGTCGGAGGGACTGGGAAGCGCGTTTCTTGAAGCCATGGCTTCCGGTCTGGCTATTATCGGAACCCCGGTTGGCGGCATACCCGACTTTTTGAAAGACGGAGAGACGGGTCTTTTCTGTAAGCCCGGGGATGCGGATGATATTGCCGATAAAATGATCAAGCTTCTGAAAAATGACGAGTTGCGAAACAGATTGGCCGATAACGGCAGAAGATTGATTCAGGAAAAACACAGCTGGAATAAAGTAGCTGAAGAGTTCAAAAAATTATATGCCCGAGTTTAAAAGGTTAAGCATAATAGTTCCAGTATTCAATGAAAGAAAAACAGTTCCCGCTCTTTTGGCTGCGATAAGAAAAGTTCAGCTTCCACAAGAAAAAGAGGTAATTCTGGTGGATGACGGCTCCACAGACGGCTCCAAAGAGGTTTTAAGGGCCCTGGGAAGCGAGTATAAGGTAATTCTATCAGAAAGGAACATGGGCAAGGGCTCTGCGGTCAGGAAGGGCTTCAAGGCCGCTACCGGTGATATGGTTATAATCCAAGACGCGGACATGGAATATGACCCGGCGGAGTATCCGATTATCTTGCAACCAATCTTAGACGGCCACGCAGACGTGGTCTATGGTTCGAGATTCATTACCGCATATCCGAGAAGGGTTCTTTATTTTCCCCACTATTTAGCAAATCAACTTGTAACCACAATATCCAACCTGCTCACCGGTTTAAATTTGTCCGATATGGAAACCGGATTTAAGGCCTTTACCGGCAAGGCGGTAAAAGAAATACTACCGTGCCTCTCTGCCAACCGCTTCGGTATCGAGCCGGAGATTACGGCTCAAGTCGCCAAGCACAAATTTCGGGTATATGAAGTCGGAATATCGTATCACGGCCGCACTTATGCCGAGGGCAAGAAGATAACCTGGAAAGACGGACTGGCGGCAATTTGGCATATTATTAAGTTTAATTTGTTTACGAGAAAATGAATAGCCAAAAGAAAATTTTAATTGCTACCGGGATATTCCCGCCTGAAATAGGAGGGCCAGCTTCATATGGAAAAACCCTTGCCAATAAACTAAAAGATTCAACCGATGTGAGCATACTTACATATTCGTCCTGTTTTCACTTTAAAGAAGATAAAGATCAGCCTTACAAAATAGTCAGGGTATGGAAAAAAATTCCCAAAGGATTAAGGCATTGGAATTATTTTTTAAAGGTTCTTTTCTTGGCCAAAAAGAACAATATTATTTTTGCCTTGAATGCTGTAAGCGCCGGTGTTCCTGCAATGTATGCCGCAAAAATAACAAAGAAAAAATTTTTTGTGAAAATTGTCGGCGATGCCGCCTGGGAGAGGGCTATCAACAAAGGCAAGACCAGCCTTCTTCTAAATGACTTCCAAGGTTCTAAAAAGAGTGGATTGATAGGCATGCTTCATAACCTCCAGTGCAAAGTGTGCAACAGCGCCGACGGTATCATAGTACATTCGGAGTATCTTGCGGATATTGTCCACGGCTGGGGCATTCCAAAAGAAAAAATAAAAGTCATCTACAATGGCGTAGATTTTAGGCCGTCCGATATGACTAAAGAAGAAGCCAGAAGGAAGATAGGGATATTCGGACACAGCATCTTATCAATTGGACGGCTAGTGCCTTGGAAGGGTTTCCGGATGCTCATCAAGATAATGCCCAAGCTTTTTGAGATAAACCAGGCCTTCCGCCTGATCATAGTTGGCGACGGACCGGACAGGGAAATTCTTGTTTCCATGATAAGAAACCTTGGTTTGGAGAAGAAAGTTTTTCTGGTTGGCCGGAAAAGCCAGTCCGAGCTGGCAATATACTTGGCGGCAGCGGATATGTTCGTGCTCGACACCGGCTATGAGGGCTTTTCCCATCAGATATTGGAAGCGATGGTGGCCGGGGTTCCGGTAATAACCACCGCTGTCGGGGGCAACAAAGAGATAATAGACCAGGGCGAGAACGGCTTCATGGTCAGATACAACGACGAGTTCAATTTAATAGAGGCCATCAGGTCTTTGTGGCAAAGTCCGGAACTTCAAAAAGAGTTTATTGCGAAAGGAAAAGAGGCCGCCCGAAAATTCAATGCGGACAGAATGCTTAATGAAACGGTCAAAATTTTAACCGAATAATGAGAAAACTCCTGATGATATCCGGGGACAGGTCACTGGCCGAAGGCAAACACGGCGCTTTTTACAGTACTCTCGAAGAGTTTCACAAATATTGGGACAGGATAGATATAATTTGCCCGCGAGTTAAGAGGCAAAAAGTTAAAGAAATATTCGGTAATGTTTTTGTGCATCCCTCTCTCTGGCAACTGATTCTCCAGCCATTCTGGATTTTCAGCGAAGGCCTTCGCATTTTAAAAACTAATGGCTATTCGCTAATGGCTAACAACTATCTCATGACTGTGCATGAATTCCCGCCATTCTATAACGGCATAGGAGCGCGACTCTTGTGGCAAAAAATAGGGGTTCCCTATATCTTAGAAATTCACCATATACCTGGCTACCCGAAAGCGGCTGGCTTGAAGGAAAGGATTTACCGCGAACTTGTTAGTTTGTTTATAAAATGGGATTCTGCTAAAGCGAAAGCCATCAGAGTGGTTAATCAAGGGCAAACTCCAGAGTTTTTGGTTAAATCCGGCGTGCCGAGAGAAAAAATAGTTTATATCCCGTCAATGTATATTGATTCGGACGTTTTTAAACCGTTGGATCTGGAGAAGAAATATGACTTAATTTTCGTCGGCCGCCTTGAGAGGAATAAAGGCATAGAATTATTCATTGACGGCGCCAAAATTCTTAATGCCAAGGCCCTAATAGTCGGCAGCGGTTCTTTGTCGGAGGAAATAAAATACAAAATACAAAATACAAAATACGATATACATTTACACGGTTGGGCCAGGGATTCTCAAGAGATCGCAGAGTTAATAAACAAATCAAAGATACTTGTTATGCCTTCTTACAACGAAGGCGGGCCGAGAGTGGTACTGGAAGCGATGGCCTGCGGCGTGCCGGTTTTGGCGACTCCGGTGGGAATAGTGCCGGATATCGTTAAAGACGGCGAATCGGGGGAGATAACTACTTGGAACAGCTATAATATCGCCGAAAAAGCGAAAAAACTGCTCAACGACCCCGTCCGATATGAAAAATACAGCCGAGCCGGCATTGAACTGGCAAAGCAATTTGAAAAAAAGGCAGCGATCAAAAACTACGCTGATAAATTGCGGGGTTTGATTTAGTTATCAACAAGACATCTGAAAGGGGGGGTGATAGAATAAAGAGTATGATTAAACGACTACTCTTCGTTTTAGTTGTTGTAGTGGCTTCTTTTGTATTTGTTTCTAATGATGCTTCTGCCGAAGATTTTTATTTTTTTAGGATAGATACTGAACTGAATGTCCCCCTTGATACAACCGGTGGGGCCACCGTTACTTGGAGATGTAACGGGACGGGATATGGAATAGTGACCGACGGCACTGCCTCCGAAAGCACTAATGCTCTAGACGGGATTATCAAAGTGGCATCAACTTCTGCAGAAAACAACTCCACTCATGCCGGCTGCGATGGTGGAGAAGCTATAACCGCCACAGTTTCGTTTGGCGGATGGGTTAATGAACTCTGGTCGGACACTGTTTCGGCTGTGGGTCCTAACGTAACATTCACTACCCGCGCCAGCATGGATTATACGATCGTAATAAACGGAGTTACCGATGAGCTGGGCACAGCTTTGACATTAAACGGCACAACAGCTTCGGCAACTTACAGCGGTACAGTTGCCTCCCAATCCTATAGCGGAGGCAAGAGATATATTGCCGGATCAACAAGCGTAGGCACGGTTACAGGCGGAGCCGATGGATATGTTAATAGAACTTCTTCAGCTTTAACTGTTTCGTCTACCGCCTCACAGTCAGTTGATTTTGGCACCACCGATGACAGCAGCTTGGATGAGAGCGGTTTGAACTTCGGCCACAAGATAAGGGTCTTCGAATCCGGAGGCGACTTTACGAATAATAAGGTAACTGTCGGAACCGTGAAGGCCGGTACCAGTTTGGGAACGACCTGCACCAACAACAGCGATGGTAACTATTATTGCGCTGTGCCCCTTGCCAATACCGCAACCTCCGTTGAGTTCAGCAATTCCACTTGGGTGACTACAACCGCGACTTATACCGACAGAACAACCGGTTCCGGTGCCCAGACGACAGTTGATATTACGCCGCTAAGGGCCTTCTCCGGCGGATCGGTGCCTGTGTATGCTCCAACTCCCACCCCCACCCCGACTCCTACACCGACTCCGACACCTATTCCTGAAGCAACGCCGACACCGACACCTACGCCGACTCCGCAAGTTGGACCGGTCAAACTTTATAGAAAAATTGGCGACCCAAGAGTTTACGTTCAAATTGGCAGCAAGCCGTTGACTTGGGTGCGAACCCTGGATGATTTTAACAACGCAGGGTACAGATGGGAAGACGTGCAGGTGACAAGCGAAGAAGAGTTCTTGAACCTTCCCGTTGAAGCATCATCGCTTCCGACGGTTAAGTTATTTAGGAAAGCCAGCGACCCCAAAGTATATGTCAAAGGCGATGACGGCACATTGAGGTGGATCAGAACAGCGGAAGAGTTTGTCGCCGCCGGTTACGACTGGGCGAACGTTCAGGAGATATCGGGCGAAGAATTTGCGGCTATGAGAGTAGGCGGTAAGTTGAGAGTGGTCAGAGGCATTGGGTACTTGCGTGTGAGAAGCGCGCCGTCTCTTGAAGGCGGAGTTGCCGGCAGAGTTCTGTCTGATGAAGAATATGACTTCAACGAAGTCGATAGCGGCTGGTATAGAATTTTGAAAGATGGACGAGAACTGGGATGGGTTTTCGGAGAGTTTGTTTCTGAAATTTAAATCAAAGAGCAAGCAAAAACTGCCTTTTTAGGCAGTTTTTTGGTTGATTTAAAGTGACTTTTATTGTATTGTTGTCAAGTGAAAAATCTGCTTATTATCGCCCAGAAAGTCGACGAGCATGATGACTTGCTCGGATTTTTCGTCGATTGGATAAGAGAATTCGCGAAGCATTTCGATAACGTATCCGTAATCACTCTTCTTTCCGGAAAATTTGATCTGCCGGGGAATGTTCAAATATATTCTCTGGGAAAGGAAGATAATGCGCCGAAATTATTGCAGGCAGCCAGGTTCTATAAATTTTTATTTCTTCTGGTTCCAAAATCAAATGGTATCTTTGCCCACATGTCTCCGGTATTCGCAATTGCGGCTTGGCCGGCGGCATTTATATTCAGAAGGAAGATTGTTTTATGGTATCTCCACCGTTCAGTCACATTCAAGCTTAGGTTGGCCGAGAAGCTATGCTTCAAGATCGTCACCGCTGCCAAGGAAAGCTTAAGAATCAAGAGCGATAAAATTGTCGAAACCGGACACGGGATAAATATAGACCGGTTTAAGACCGAAAGGAATTGGAACGACCTTGGCTTGAGAAGATTAAATGTTTTAAGCATCGGCCGGATATCTAAAATTAAAAACTACGAAACCATAGTTAAGGCGGCTGGTATTTTGAAAAACAAGAATATCAATTTTAAACTAACCATAGTTGGCAGACCGGTTATGCCCGGCGATTTTTCTTACCAGAGAGAATTGGAAGATCTTGTTAAAGAACTTGGCTTGAAAGATGTTGTTGATTTTAAAGGATTTATACCTTACAACCAAACCCCCGATTACTACAAGGAATGTGACATTTTCGTAAATCTAACCCCGACCGGAGGGATAGACAAAGCCGTCTTGGAAGCGATGGCAGCTGGTTGCTTGGTCTTTGTATCAAATGAGGCATTCAAAAAATATTTTGGGCCATATGCGCCACAGCTTATTTTTGAATATGGGGATGACAAGGATCTTTTTGAAAAGATAAATAATATTCGCAATCTTCCCGTTGATAGAATAAACGAGATTAAGTCATTTTTGGTTAATTCCGTCAGGTCGAACCATGATATAAAAACGACTATCCAAAAAATATCAAGTTTATATAAATGAACATCCTGCTTATTGCGCCCGAATCTAATCAGTCAGAGGGAATTAAGAACGCTTTTGAGGAGGCAGGACATAGGGTGGTTTTTATTCACCAGAGGATTAATTATTTGGTCCCAAAGTTTTTAAGCCAAAACCAGTTCTTGTGGCGGCTGACGATCAGGCAGTTTCAGTTTTTGAAGTTGAAAAATAAAAACAGGTTTAATAAGCATATTTTAAACTTATGTAAACGAGAACATATTAATATTCTTTTTGCCGCGCCAAAGGGCTCGGGTATCAGGCCGGAAACCCTCCATCAACTTAAAAATTTGGGTGTAAAGAATGTCGGTTGGTTTACAGAAAATTTTTATCATCCGCTTCATAAAAAGTGGGTCGAAGAGAACTATCGTCACTATGATTTTGTTTTTGTCTTTGACTCCGAAGCGGCAAAAGATATGGATGCCAGAGCTGGTGGGTCCTGCAGGGTTTTTTACATGCCAATGGCTCTTGACCCGGCTGATTACGCGATAGACGAAGTTTCAGGGGAAGATCAAAAAAAGTATGAATGCGATGTTTGTTTTGTGGGGGCCAAGTATCCGGAGCGCGAGGAGCTGCTGAGGGCTGTTGCTGGGCTTGGCGTTAAGCTCAAGATATTCGGCTGGCCGGACTGGGAAAAAAGCGACCTGGCGGCCTATTATCACGGCCCACTGAGCATAAGCGAAATGGCCAAGGCATATCATCTGTCGCGCATTAACATAAACTGTAACCTCTGGCCGGCAAAAGGGTCGGTTAATTTAAAAACATATGAAATACCGGCTTCGGGAGGATTCGAGCTTTGCGATGACCAGCGCGACCTATATGGATTATTCGAAGTAGGCAAGGAAATAGCTACATATGATTCCAAAGAAGAAATGGTGAATAAAATAAAACACTATCTTTCGCATGAAGAGGAAAGAGCAGCTGTGGCGAGAGCCGGCCATGATAGGATACTTCGGGACCATACACTCAAAAAACGCATCCAACAAATATTAACTTCCACACAATGAGAGTTTTATATTTCGGATCATATGATCCGAACTATTCCAGGAATAATATTTTGATAAGCGGACTCAGACAGAATGGCGTCGAGGTTTTAGAGTGTCATGATCGTTCTCCTGGCTTGAAAAAATTCATTAACCTGTATAAAAAACACCGGGAATTAAAAAATAAATATGATGCGATGGTCATTGGTTTTGCCGGTCATCAAATTGTCCCGTTTGCGAAACTAATTACGAGAAAACCGGTTATCTTTGACGCCTTTTTGTCTGTATACGACTCCAACATTTTTGACCGCAAATTGGCGAGTCGTTATAGTTTTAAAGCGCTGTATTATTGGCTTTTGGACTGGCTTTCAATTAAGTTGGCGGACGTAGTTTTGTTTGACACATACCAACATATCAACTACGCCGTTTCAGAGTTTGGAGTCAGAAAGAATAAATTCAAACGTATTTTTATAGGCGCACAGGATGACATTTTTTACCCCAGAAAGGACCCCAGACAGAAAAATGACAAATTTGTAGTTTTTTTTCACGGCTCATTCATTCCTCTCCAGGGAATAGAGTATATAATTAAAGCGGCTAAAATTCTTGAGAACCAAAATGATATCGAATTCATTATATTCGGCGGAGGACAGGTAAAAGAAGAAATGGTCCGGCGTGCCCGCGATCTGAATATTCAAAATATAACATTTATGCCTCACACTCCAATAAAAGGAGTTGCCGAAGAGGTGGGTTCTGCTGATGTTTGCCTGGGAATCTTTGGGAATACTACCAAAACCCAACGGGTCATTCCCAATAAGGTATACGAATGTTTGGCGGCAAAGAAACCAATAATTACTGCAGATACGCCTGCTATTAGGGAATTGTTTACGGAAGAAGACCTGATGCTTGTAAAAGCGGCAGACGAAAAAAGTTTAGCCGATACCGTTATGCGGCTTAAAGAAAATACAGATCTTGCTGAAAAACTGGCGGAAAGTGGCTATAAAAAAGTAAAAGAACATGCCGTGCCGTTGATTTTGGGAAAAGAACTGAAAGATATCGTGGGGGATATGTTATCAACTCGGTTTTCTGGCAACTAAAATAAAGAACCGCGGAGAGGCGTGGAGTTTTTTAAAATCCGGGCTATATTTGATGTCGGGTTTAAACAATATCTTGTATATACGCCGGAGGTATCTATTTTTAAAATACCACTGTTGCCTGTTACCGTAGACCTCTTCTTTTTTAGCGTCAAATCCTGCTGACACCACTTCTGTTAAAAGCTCATCCACAGTCCACTCACGGGCATGAAAAGATCCTTCCGGTTTGTGGCCTGGTATGGTGTATGGCGAGGTTATGAGTCGGTTGGGCGTTGAGATTAACAGTACTCCGCCCGGTTTCAGGATTCGGTAGAGATTCTTTAAAGCGTGTTCGTGTGCATTGACATGTTCTATGGTTTCAAAGCAGGTTATCAAGTCGTAAGTGTTATTCGTGCCAAAGTCAGAAATATTTCCCAAGTAAAAGTTAATTCCGTCAGCGCTAAAATTGTTTTTTTTATATTCATTAATGTCAGAAGAAACATCTACCCC
>CAZFTW010000004.1:0-7369 GCA_964521925.1 uncultured Candidatus Saccharibacteria bacterium
TGATCACAACCAATTCGCAAAAATTCTTTTTGTATGCCCGCAAGTCCACAGATGTAGAGGACAAGCAAGTTTTATCTATTGAGGCACAAATCACAGAATTGCGCGCCTTTGCAAAAACAGAGGGATTGAATGTGATTGAGGAGTTGGTGGAAAAACAATCGGCGAAAATTCCTGGGCGTCCGATTTTCAATTCTATGCTGGATAGAATAGAACGCGGTGAGGCAAGCGGCATCGTAAGTTGGAATCCCGATCGTTTGGCGCGCAATTCTGTTGATGGCGGAAGAATAATTTATCTCTTGGACTGCGGGCATTTGGCGATGTTGAAGTTCCCGACATTCTGGGCAGAGAATACCTCGCAAGGAAAATTTATGCTCAACATCGCCTTTGGGCAAAGTAAATACTACATTGATTCGTTGAGCGAAAATGTCCGTAGAGGATTGCGCCAAAAAGTGAGGCGAGGAGAATATCCGGGGCCTGCGCCCATTGGTTATCTCAATGATTCACGGATAAAACTGGTTGTCGTGGATAGGAAGAAAGCAAAGATAATCAAAGCCGCCTTTGAGTTTTACGCCGAGGGCGACAAAACTCTTGAAGACGTATCTCACTTTTTGGCGCAACAAGGAATAACAACAAGAGGCGGTAAAGTGTGGCATAAAGACCGAGTAAAATATCTTCTCACCAATCCTTTTTACTACGGACATTTTCGCTATGCCAAAGAAGTACATGAAGGCAAACATGACCCAATCATTGCAAAGAAACTTTTTGACCGAGTGCAGGAAGTTTTGAAGCAGAGAGGAAGGCCGCGGCATAAAGCAAAGAATGAACCACAACCATTTTGCGGACTTTTGTACTGCGCCTGCGGCATGATGATAACCGGCGAATACAAGGTTAAACGCCAGAAAAACGGCAATGTCCACGAATATGTGTACTATCACTGCTCGCGAAAATCCAAGACCATCAAATGCCAAGAACCTTGTATTCGCCAAGAAGTGTTAGACCAGCAAACCTCCTCTCTGCTTCAAAAAGTTTCTTTGCCGCAGGATTGGGCGGAAGGATTACTTTCAATGCTTGAAAAAGATAAAAAAGAATCCGCCCAATCCTGCTCTGCTTTTGTTCAAGAGACCGGAGGGAAAATCCGTGTTATCAAGATCAAACTCCAGCGACTTCTTGACGGCTATTTGGAGCAAGATATTGAACGGGAAACCTATCGAGCCGAGAAAGCAAAATTGATGAGCGACAAGAAGTCGCTGGAGGAGCAAATCACCAAACTTGAACAAAAGCAGAATGATTGGGTCGAACCGATGGAAAACTGGATAAATTACGCTCAAACACTGGAAAAAATCGCAAGTGATAGCAACCTTTTTAAGAAAAAGGTTGCTTCCAAAGAAGTCTTTGGGTCGAACCTCGTTTTGGCCAACCGCGAGGCGCGCTTCTGCGCGCCGAGCGGCTCTGAAAACAAGCCCCAAAATCAATGGGCGGCTCTGCGAGCCGCCCACGAATTGGTGTCCAAAAAACCGAAAAGTATGGTTTTGGTGGGCGGTATAGGACTCGAACCTATGACCTACTCAACGTCAATGAGTCGCTCTAGCCAACTGAGCTAACCGCCCGCGAACTTACCAAAAGCAATTCGTGTGCGGACGAGAGGACTCGAACCTCCACGGGCTTGCGCCCACGGGAACCTCAATCCCGCGCGTATACCAAGTTCCGCCACGTCCGCAAAAATTTTTAGGAAGCTGTTTTTTCGGTCTCGACCTTGGTCTTTCTTCTTATCTCTCGGGCCGATTTGTTCTTAAGATAGTAGAGCTTGGCCCTTCTGACCTTTGCCTTTTTCACAACCTGGACCTTGTCTATGGTCGGGAGGTAGACGGGAAATGTTTTTTCCACTCCAATGCCGCCGGAGACCTTGCGGACCGTAACAGTCGCGCCGCTTTCTTTGTTGTGTTTCCGACTGATAATGATGCCTTCGAATGCCTGGATTCTGGTCTTGTCCCCCTCTTTTATCTTTTGGAAGACCTTAACCGTCCAGCCGGGCCTCATACTGTCGAATTTGTCCTGACCCGTGTTCTTTGATTGGAATACCGATAGCTGGTGCATCCCGTTAGAAGTAGTGCGAAGCACGTATGGTTATACGCCATCTGCCGTTCACTACCGCTTGTTAATTAATTGATACTTATGACCCCCATACCCGTTAGGGCTACTTCTAACGGGATTCATGTGCTTAAATTATACAGGTTATTTTAACCCAGAAAGCAATTTTTGTAAACCCGCCTAAGTTTTTTTGGGAGAAAAATTTAGGCGGGTAAATCCTCCAAAACTTTCTGAAGGTCTTCCGGTAAATCTGTTTCCAGGGTTAATCTCTTGCCGTCCGGGGCGGGGAATTCAAGTTTGTATGCATGCAGGAACATACGAGTTAGCCCTGGGGGCATATATCTTTGTCCCGATTCGCTGCGCGAATCGAGGATCCTCGATTGCCTAGTCGAGTTTTTGCTCGAAGGCAATCGGGACCAGCCCTTCGGGGAATACACGATATCTCCGGCGATGGGGTGGCCGATGGATTTCAGGTGGACCCTTATCTGATGGGTCCGGCCGGTTTTGGGGGAGACGTCTAACAGGGAGTATTTCTCAAACCTTTTTGCGACTTTGTATTCGGTCATGGACTCTTTTCCGTCTATCATTTTCTTGCCCCCAATTTGGGTGGTACGCTTCATACCGATGCGTCCGAGGGGAGCGTTGATGACACCGGTTTTTTCTTTGGGTGTTCCGTAGACGAGCGCATAGTAGTGCTTTTGGATGGTGTGTCCCTGAAACTGCTTTTTCATAAAGTCAAAAGATGCCTGATCTTTGGCGATAACGATGAGTCCGGATGTATCTTTGTCCAAGCGGTGGACTATTCCATGCCGGGGCAGAGGAAAACCGGAAGCGCTGAAGGGTTCCCCGACGTTTTTGAGTTCCGGATAATTGGCGGCAACCCAATCGGTCAGAGCCGGCTGGGTATCGTTTATGTTTTTAGGATGAGTTATGAGGCCGGCGGGCTTGTTGACGACGAGGATATTATCGTCTTCGTAGACCTTAGAGATGTTCATTTGTGGGCGATGTAGGATTTGAACCTACGACCTTTCGGATGTAAGCCGAATGCTCTAACCAGCTGAGCTAATCGCCCATATTAAACTAATCAGTGGGCGTGGGAGGGATCGAGCCTCCGACCTTTTCATTATAAGTGAAATGCTCTACCACTGAGCTACACGCCCCAATAAATACAATATATTGTACCCCGAATTTTAGCTTCTGACCAGAGCGTAAAACTCCTTTTGTTCGAGAGTTTCCTTGCTGATAAGTTCCTTGGCTATGTTATGAAGAATGCCGATCTTTTTTGATAAGATCTTCTTGGCTGAAGCCAGCCCTCTGCTGACGAACTTCTGTATTTCCCGGTCTATCTGGAAGGCGATGGTTTCGGAGTAGTTCTTGGTGGAGCCGAAATCTTTGCCCAGGAAAACCATCTCTTCTTTTTCTCCGAAGGTGACGGGTCCGATGGAATCCGACATTCCGTATTCGGTTATCATCCTGCGGGCGAGGTCTGATGCGACCCGGAGGTCGTTGGAGGCCCCGGTAGTGGTGTCTTTGAATATCATTTTTTCCGCGGCGTATCCGCCGAGCAAGACGGCAAGTTCCGATTCGAATTCGGCTTTGGAACGGAGATGCTTATCTTCGCTCGGAAGCTTCAACGTGTATCCGCCGGCACGGCCGCGGGAGATGATGGATACCTTATGAACCGGGTCGGAGTGGGGCAGAGATGAGGCGACCAAAGCATGCCCTGCTTCATGGTATGCGGTTATCTCTTTCTCTTTCTTTGAGAAGACGTGGCTGCGTCTTTCCGGTCCGAGTATGACCTTCTCTATGGCTTGGAAGAGGTTGTCCTGGGTTATTTCTTTCTGGTTCTTTCTGGCCGCCAGTATCGCCGCTTCGTTTATAAGGTTGGCCAGGTCGGCTCCCGAAAATCCGGGAGTTCTCTCCGCGACAACTTTGAGATTCACTATTTTTGCGATGGGCTTATTTAGGGAGTGAATTTTAAGTATTTCTTCTCTGTCTTTGAGCGACGGCTCGTCCAGGACTATTCTCCTGTCGAATCTCCCGGGCCTTAAAAGAGCCGGGTCCAGAATATCCGGCCTATTCGTTGCGGCCATCACGATAACCGCGTCGTTGGTATCGAAGCCGTCCATTTCAACCAGTATCTGGTTAAGGGTCTGTTCTCTCTCGTCGTGGCCTCCGCCCAGGCCGGCTCCTCTGTGCCGGCCGACGGCGTCTATTTCGTCTATAAAAACTATCGCCGGCGATGTCTTTTTTGCCAGTTCGAACATGTCGCGGACGCGGTTCGCTCCCACGCCGACGAACATTTCCACGAATTCCGAACCCGATACGAAGTAGAAGGGGACATTTGCCTCGTTGGCTACCGCTTTGGCCAGCATCGTCTTGCCAGTTCCGGGAGAGCCGACAAGCAGGATCCCGGTCGGTATCCTCGCTCCGAGCTTGTGGAATTTTTTGGGCTCTTTAAGAAATTCCACGACTTCCGATATTTCTTCCTTCGCTTCAATAAGTCCGGCGACGTCGCGGAACGTTATCTTTTTCTTGGCGCTGTCCGTGTTTGCCAGCCGGGCCTTGGATCTTCCGAAAGAGAATGCCTGCATCGAACCCTTCTGGGCTTGATTGAACATCAGCCAGAATATTATAAGTATGAAAACGATCGGCAGGATGATCGGGAGCAGCGCCGCAAATATCGCGCCCGCTCCGCTCTCGGTATTCTCGATGCTTATTTTTGTTGCCGCAAGTTTCTCCGGGGTTGCCCCCAGGTTAAGCAATGTATCGAACGCCGAAACGCCGGACTCCTTCCTGGCCATAATTATCTTGTCGTCGGCCAGGACAATGTTGAGGTCGTCTCCTTTGACGGCGATTTCTTTAACTTCGTTCGTGTTTATCTTTTTGACCAGGTCCGGGAGAGTTATCCGGTCCGCGGTCTCAAAAGGCGACTGGAACAACAGAACCAGCCCCGCGGCGGCAAATAGGATCAAAAATACGATAATTATATAGCGGATGATATCTTTCATATTGTGGTTAACTATCTGACCCATATTTAAACATAAAAATATAGTTCAGTCCAATCATTTGACGCAAGTAAAAGGCGGGCCTTGGGGGCCCGCCTGGGATGCCTCTCAGTGGAGAGCGAGTTGGATCGCGCCCGCTTGGGCCATCTCGAACAATCTTCCTGAAGTTGCCTGGGCGGCCGAAACGACAGTCACGCCTTTCTGGTGGTATCTGGCGAAGTTTATCAGGTCTTGGAAGTCGGCGTCGCCGGAAATGATGACGATGTCCGTTACGTCCGCGTGGACTATCAACGACCTGGCCAGCGCATCCATCTTCGCGTCCACCGTGTCGCCGTCTTTGGTGGTGTCTTTGGTGGCATCTCCGTCTTGGGTGTTGATGCGTGAGATCCTTCTCGTACAGAGTATCGGTATGAAGCTGTGCTTGTTTGCCAACTGGTGAAGCGGCACGCGCCCCCCGTAGTGGTCGGGGATGAACACGAACGCGAATACGATCTTTCCATGCGCCAGGATTGGATTCACCAGCCAGGAGAAGTCGCGAAAGCGCCGGAAAGAGTCGGGGATGCCCATTTCCAGGTTTCGGTAATCCATGAAAAGGGCGAATGTTCTGGGCGGCTGGGATGAGGGTGCTTTTGCGGCGCCGGCCCGGTTCTGGTCCCATTCCATGCGCAGGAACCTTATGCCGTGGCAGTTCCTGTTCAAATACAGCTTCTCGACGTAGCCGAGTCGGGCGAGCTCGTCAACGTTCCTTTTGACTGTCTGTCTTCTGCATTTCAGCTTCGCCCCCACATAGGAAGAGATGATCTGGTGGCCATCCTTAGCGTAGATGACGCTTTGGCCTTCCGGATGCCCGTTTCCCGCGGAATTCAGCAGGTGAAGGAGATTGTTGAAGAACTCCTCGAGGGACAAATAGTCACTCACTTCCGCTCTGTCTTGTTTCATGACTTTGACAGCCCTCCAAGTGTCCCGCTCATTATCTCATTTCCATTGACAAAGTCAAGTTTTGGTATATACTATAGGCATTCGGAAAGACCTTTGAAAACTCGGAAAGGAGACCGGTCATGGAGACCGCCACAGGTCTTGTTGAAGAGACGCCACTGTCTCTTGAAGAGGTTGATATCACCATCCAGGCCCTGATCGTCAACGACAATGACGAGGTTCTGATGGTAGATGAGAAAGGCGACGGTGAAATTCTTGTGAATGGTGCCGTCAAGTCAAAAGGAAAGCCGGCCGGCTGGGGTTTGCCAGGCGGCAACATCCTGACCGTCAATCAAAGAACGGCCAAGACGTTTCTGATCAGCGAACTCCTTCGGGAGTGCTATGACCAGATCGTCAGATTCATTGGCGTGTTCGACATTGACATGGAGGCATTCGAAGAGATCATCGAGGCGAAAAATCTTTTTCCGGAGACCCCGATGGGCGCTTTGTTCGCCCTGACCGCCATCCGGGAGACGCTCGAAGAGACCGGACTTCTGGTCCAGCCAGTAATGGTTCTCTACGAAGAGCGGGTCGGCGAGGGCCGGCATCCGGTGATAACCGTGCTGGCCAGGTATGTCGACGGCGAGATCGTAAAGAGAACCGTCGAAACCAAGGACTGCAAATGGACGGCGTTCGACCGCCTGCCCATGGACACCTATGTGTCCCACGAGCGCAGGATGTTAAGCGGTCTGGCCACTCTTGGCGTCAAGGTCAGGGTGGGAAGAGAAAGAAAGGAGGCGTCCGTTGGGCACTGACGTATCTCTGATCTGCGGAGGGGGTGCCAACTCGATTGGAGCCAGCTTCTACGTTCTCAAGGCCGGGAACACTGTTCTCGGTTTTGACTACGGAGGCCAGCTCGACCCGGCTCTCGGGTTCGAGCCCGACTTCAGCGTCACCGATACCCTCGACCATCTGTTCCTGACTCATGCGCACCGCGACCATGTCGAAGCAGTGCCGCAGGCCCGAAGGCGTTTTCCGGGGGTGAAGACATATGCAACTCCCGAGACGATGAAACTGTCCCAGGTCATCTGGGGTCAGACCCTTCACCATGCCGAAGAGGGAAAAGCCCCCTTTACGGAAGAAGACGCTCATCGGACCCTCGGAGCCATCCGGCCGATCAGAACCGGAGAAGTCGTCGAGCTTGGACCGGACCTTCGGGTCTATCCCATCTACGCGGCGCACATTCTCGGGGCTGTCTCCTATCTCGTCGAGTATCGGGGGAGGTTCTACTTTATCACCGGCGATATCTGCTACACGGACAGGAGCTTGCTGGCGGGAGCCACCCGGCTTCAGGCCAA
>CAZFTW010000004.1:7379-18403 GCA_964521925.1 uncultured Candidatus Saccharibacteria bacterium
AGTCGGAAAAAGAGACGCTCACCAGCCGGATGCCCGAGCGCATCGGGAAGGGCTTTAATCTACTTATCGCCGCTCGTTCGATAGACCAAGCCCAGGATGTTTTTTGCATCCTGGCCCCCGTCGCTGAACAGCTCGGCGTCCCGCTCTACATAGACGGCTCCCAAGGGGTCTTCGTGATATATCGGGATAATCTGAAGGGCGGTGAAGTTCTCAAGAAAGCCAGATGGTTCCGCAGCAACAGGGAGAGAAACATGTTTCTTGCGAACCACGAACCGGGAATCGTTATCGCCTCATCGGGAATGATGATGCCGAACACCCTTTCTTCCAAATGGGCCGCCGAACTTCTGCCCGATCCGGAAGCGGCGATATTCACGGTCAACTACCAGGATCCAACTACGCCGGGCTTCAGGGTCCGGAACAGCGTGATGGGCGACACGCTCGCTTTTGAAGACCGCGTCATCAAAAGGCAGTGCCTGGTTGAGCACTTCGACCTCTCCGCCCACATGGACAGGGAGGACGGGGAAGAGCTCGAAGACAGGATGAACCCGGAAACCATCGTTTACGTTCACGGCGAGGATGCCGCGATAGACGCGTATCTGAGTGAACACGGAGACAGCGGAAGGCGCATCAAATCACAAATAGGAAAGGAGGTGGCCCTTGGCTGATCCGACAATTTCGCGTATGAAGTTCCACCCCGTTTTCGGGGGCGACATCAGGGCGGCTCTGGAGGTGACAATGCCTCCCGATACCGAGCTGGTTGTGACCAACGGGGAGTTGCTGCCGGAACTCGTTTACAAGAACGACCTCTACCTTCGGGTCTACAACCCGGCGGTAGTCGAAGGCGACCTGACCCGAGGAGACCAGTCCGCCCGTATCAGTTTCGTGCCCTGGGTGGATGAGAGTGAAGCCGAATACTACAGCTTGGTGCTGTGGGGCCAGGCCGCTGGGGCGAAGAATTTCTCGGTCCATTTCGGCCGGTTCGGAGAGGACCAGTGTTTCACCTACGAGCCCTCGAAGAAGTTCCACATCCATCTGGACTTCTTCGGAAAGCGGAAGGACCGGTTCATTCCTCTCTACGCGAGGGTCCGCGACCGGCGGGCCAACGATGTGGTGAACCTCCTCATTGAGGGGGTAACCGGTGAAACCGCCGACGAGCTGCTCTTGCGCCGGGTGGAGTTCAGCGAACTTCCGCCCTGCCTCCAGCATCTCCGGACTCAATAGCAGAGTCCACAACGACTCCTGTCAACCGACGCATCGGTTGACAGGAGTTTTAATTTGGCATATAATATAGGCCATAGTTGAAGAGTCGAACGTTGACAACCGTTTCGTACGTTTCGTAAACCCGCCCCCACCGGGGGCAAGAAGGAGGGCCATCATGGCCATCATGAAGGATTATCTCCCCGAAGGAATCACCGAGGAAGCTCCTCGCGGGAAGAGAAACCGCGCAGTATCCGCTCCGACGGCGCCGAAAGCGCCTGACGTCGATGCCAAGAAGACGAAGGTCCTCAAGGGCCGGCCGACCATCAAGGCGAAAGCCCTGGTCAGCGTCATGACCCAGGACGAACGGAAGCAGAGCAAGGCCGAACTCGAGGACTTTCGCCTCGAGATCACGCCGCTCTTCATGGACTGCGTCGCCGGGATCCTGGAGATCAAGGCGATGTCAGCGGCTGACGCCGAGCTCAACGCCGATGCCTTCGCCCAGAGGGAGGACGTCCTCGCTGAGTATCTCCATGCGGACGAGCCGTGGCGGACCGTCGCCATGCTTGTTTATGCGGACGCGTTCGTCAGAACCTGCGGCGACACCAAGCGGGCGGTCCAGTTCACGGTCCGCTCTCTCGTCGACGCCGGGTTCCTCACCGACGACGTTTCCCAGAAAGGGAAGAGAGCTCCGAAGGACGGCGTTCGCGTCTATGACGTGAACTACGTTCCGACGAAGACCTTCCTCTACCGTCCCGAGACCCGTCAGGCCATGAAGGTTCTCGGAGGTCTGGAGAAACGCGCCGTCGCCGCCGGCTTCCGGCGGATGCAGGAGGAGAAGCGTCAGTATCGTGAAGACCTCACGGCTCTTCACGGGATGAACGCCGATCCCATCTCGCTGGAAGACCTGCTGGCTCTCGTCGAGGGCCGGGAGGCGTCCAAGACGGAAGGGATGATCGTTCTGCGCGTGCCTGACCGGAAGGTACCCGACAACCGGCCTGGCAGACAGGGCAAGACGCGCACCCTTCAGAACGGCCATGTCTTGTTCCAGGTCGCCGAAGGCAGCGTGAGCGCCGTGGAAGGCATCGGTCGGATCCAGGCCTATGCCCGTACTCTGCAGGCCTCCAACGCGTCCATCGCGCTGGAACAGCTTGGCCGGGAACGCTTCAAGAACTCTTCCGGGCAGCGCCTGGAGGATGACGTGTTCCAGATGATGGTGCGTCTCCACAAGACGCTCCGTCAGGCCCTGGCTGCGGCGAAGCAGGAGGCGGAGAGGCCGGCGCAGGCCGAGGCCGGCGCCGCCGAACCGACGGCGGAAGTCGAGGAATACCGGAGCCGCGCGACGTTGACGGCCGAGGCGTTCTTCGGCGACGAACCGACTGCCGGTTCGTTCGTCCTCACCCACGAGAAACTCTTCAGAGTGAAGGGGACTGACCTGAAGGCCAGGAACATCGTGGGTCTGGTCACCCGCTACGAGGACAGCAAGATCGGGGTCGAATGCCCCGATCGTCTCAAGCCGTTCTTCGGCGGATGCCAAGAGCCGACCATTCCGGGCGAGCGTCTGGAACGGCTCGAAGAGCCGCTCCGGTCTCTGCTCCGGCGCGCTCGAGGGGCGGCCCGCAAGGCCGCCAAGCCCGAGGCACGCTCGGATGAGGCAGACGTGACGGCGGCGGACTTCGAAACCGGCACGGAGGCCGCCGAGCAGGCCTGAATCCCGTTAGAGGCCGCGAGGGCTCGCAGCGTGCCTCTGCCTCTAACGGGATGAACAGGGTCCCGTAACACCGGACCACCCGCAGCTAACACTGTGCGGGTGGTCCGTTTTTAATTTCTCAAAATTTAAAGACCGCCCAAATGGGGCGGTCTTTAATCGTTAAGTTTGTTTATTGAGTTTTTCCCGGAAGGGTGAGAGCCATCTTGTGGTCCTTGATGTCCATGCTGACGATGGAGAAGTCGTATTCCTTTCCAGCCTCGAAGACTTCGGCCGGATTTTTGTCGCCCAGTTCTGTTGAAGGCAGGAAGGCAATTATACCTGCCCCGCTCCAAGCCCGCCCCTTATCCGCCGATGAGGCGGATTGGCGGTCAGCGGAAAAGCTTGGGGCGGGGTCTCCCGGCAACTCAACGAATACTCCGTTGTTCCTGACCTTAGTGACTTTTCCTCGGACGGTCTGGCCCGGCTGGTAAACGCTCTCGGCTTTGAGCCAGGGGTCTTCTTTCAATGCTTTAAGGGAAAGAGAAACTCGCCCAGCGTCCAAGCTGACTATTTTCGCTTTGATCTTGTCTCCCGGAGTGAGGACTTCGCGCGGATCTTCAATGAACCTCCAGTCGATCTCGGAAGAATGTATCAGTCCGTCGAGCATGTCGCTCAGTTTTACGAATGCGCCGAAGTCGGTGACTTCCGTTATCTCGCCTTCAACGATATCGCCGACCTTCAGCTTGGCGAGCTCTTCTTTGGCCGCCTCCTCTTTGATGGCTTTTTCAGAAACGATAAGTTTATTTTCGGCTTCGTTGAAGTCGATGATTTTCACCAGGAATTCCTGCCCCTTGAATTTTTGGAGGGCCTGGACGATCTTAGTGGTGTCGCCGCCCTCGACTTTGGGATAATGCTCGCTCGAGAGCTGGGAGAGCGGAAGAAACCCCTGGACTCCGCTGACCTCAACGATAAGGCCGCCCTTGTTGATGTTGACTATCTTTGTGCTGATGACCTCGCCCGAGTCCCGCTTTTCTTTTATATCCTGCCAGGCGGTGGTCATCTGGGCCGCTTTCAGGGAAAGCTCCCGGTAGCCCTCGTCGTTCTCAAGTTCCAAAAGCATTGCCGAAACAGTGTCGCCCGGCTTGAGCGTCTTCATTCGGTCCGGATTGTCGTAGAACTCTCCGGGGTAAACGACGCCGATACCTATTGAACCGAGATCTATAAAAATGCTTGCCTTGGAAACGCTGATAACCTCGCCGTTAAGCAAAGTCCCCGGCTTGGGCAGGAAGAACTCCTCTTTCAGGAGGAGGTCCTTCATCCCGTACGAAGCAGAGGCGCGCTGCGAGCCCTCGCGGCTTCGTTCGGGATTCATTGTTTTTGCGGGCACAGAAGATAAATTCATCCCGTTAGAAGTAGCTGCTACGCAGTTATAGAATAATCGCTATATGCGCAGGACAACTATTATTATTTTATACACACCCCGTTCGTTTGGCCCATTAGGGCTACTTCTAACGGGATTCATGGCAGGAAGAAATATACATTATATGGCCGGAATAATCAAGGGTTTGCACGATTGATTTTTAGATGAAATTTTGATACAATATTACTATGACTATAAGTTGGTTCGGGCAAAGCTGCTTCAGAATAGAGGCAAAAAAGGGGAGCATTCTTATCGATCCGTTCTCACCGGATATCGGACTTAGGCCCCCCAAGATCAAAGACGACCTGGTTTTAGTGAGCCACGAGCACTATGACCACAACAACACCGAAAGCGCCGGCCCGACAGAGTTCCTTGGCGGGCTAAAGCACCGCCAGGAGACCACTCCGAGAGAGCCATTCATAATCAGAACCCCGGGGGAATACGAGAAGAACGGCATCGCTGTTCTGGGTGTAAGGTCTTTTCACGACAAATCAGAAGGCAAAGAAAGAGGTCCCAACACGATCTATGTTATAAAG
Source organism: uncultured Candidatus Saccharibacteria bacterium (assembly GCA_964521925.1). Lineage (GTDB taxonomy): Bacteria > Patescibacteriota > Minisyncoccia > 2-02-FULL-40-12 > GWA2-44-9 > JACPAB01. The sequence goes on from CAZFTW010000004.1 coordinate 12,223, forward strand.
AGCGAAGACATGTCCGTCTGCCATCTGGGAGACCTGGGCCAGGAGAAACTGACCGAGCAGCAAGTGGAAGAAATAGGCGATGTGGATATTCTGATGATTCCTGTCGGCGGAAATTATACAATTAACCATAAGGAGGCCGTCGGGGTCATAAGCCAGATAGAACCGAAGATAGTAATACCGATGCACTACAAGGTCAAAGGCCTTGAGAGTGACATCGAAGGCGCGGATAAATTCGTGAAAGAGCTTGGCCTTACCCCCGAGCCGGCCGATAAATTCAAAATAGCGAAAAAGACCCTGCCGACCGAAGAGATCAAACTTGTAATGTTCAATATATAACCATGTCGATGCTGAAAGACATCCAAAACCAACCCCAGCATGTCAGAGAAATAATGTTCGGCCTCTCCGTTGTTACGACGGTGTCTTTGGTCGGAATGATTTGGTTCCACTCGTTTCAGAACGATATGTATGTACTTTTGAATCCCGAAGAGGCCAATACCGAAAAGTTCCTTGCCCAGGAGAACCAGAAGTCCTTGTTCGGTAACCTGGCGGGAACTTTCAGCGATCTGGGCGCCGCCCTTTCCGGCATATTGGGTTCCGACGAACCAGATCCTCAAAAGGAACTCAGGGTTGAAAAAACTTCAGCCGATAAGGTATATTTGTTGCCGCTATCGGAAGAGAAGTAAGTTTTTGTCCAGGAGTGAAACGAGTGGTTACAAAAAGTTACCCCGCCCTCTATGCTTCGGGTCTGCTTAGAGGGCGGGGTACTGATAATTGTAGCTACTCATTTTATTCGTAGACAATTATCGTATGGCCACAAGTTTCAATATCAAACCGAGAGAAATAACCCAGGAAGTCCAGCAGGCGTATTTGGAATACGCAATGAGCGTTATCGTTGCCCGCGCCCTGCCCGATGTAAGGGATGGGTTAAAGCCCGTCCATAGGCGCATTCTTTACGCCATGCATGAGATGGGCCTGCGCCCAAGCTCGAAGACCGTAAAATCAGCTAAAATAGTTGGCCAGACAATGGCTAACTTTCATCCTCACGGCGATGCCGCGATCTATGACTCTCTGGTGAGAATGGCCCAGGATTTTTCGCTTCGCTATCCACTGGTTCATGGGCAGGGCAATTGGGGCAGTATCGATGGAGATACCGCGGCCGCAATGAGATATACCGAGGCAAAGCTTGCTCCGATATCGGAACAGCTTCTTGCCGATATAGATAAAGACACGGTGGACTTCCGCGACAACTATGACGGCTCGCACAAAGAGCCGGTGGTTTTGCCGACACGCATTCCGAACCTCCTTATCAACGGCTCTATGGGTATCGCTGTCGGCATGGCCACCAACATCCCCCCCCACAATCTCACGGAGGTTTTGGATGCCATGATGCACTTGATCGAGAACAAGGATGCCGATGTCAAAGAACTCCTCCAGTTTGTTAAAGGGCCCGACTTCCCGACAGGCGGGGTTATCTACAACGAAAAAGACATCGTTAACGCCTATGCCACCGGACGTGGCCCGATATTAATGAGAGGCCAGGCGGATATCTTGGAGAACAAAAAGGGCTTTCAGATAATAATCAGCGAGATACCCTACCAGGTTAACAAGGCCGAACTTATCGTTAAGATCGCCGATCTGGTCAAGGACAAAAAGATCGAAGGCATCAGAGACATCCGGGACGAATCGGACAAAGACGGCTTGAGAATAGCCATTGATCTGAAGCAGGACGCTTTCCCTAAAAAAGTTCTGAACCAGCTTTTCAAATATACCGAGCTCCAAAAGTCGTTCCACTTCAACATGCTTGCCCTGGCGGACGGCATTCAGCCGCAGATAATGGGCCTCAAGAGTTTACTCGAAAAATTCATCGACCATCGCCGGGAAGTTGTGACCCGCCGGGCTAAATTCGAATTGCAGAAGGCCAAAGACCGGGCCCATATCCTGGAGGGGCTCAAAAAAGCCCTTGACCACATTGATGAGATAATCGCCATCATCAAAAAATCGGAATCCAAAGAGGACGCGTTCAATAACTTAATAAAGAAATTCAAATTCTCGGACAAGCAAGCCAGCGCTATCCTGGAAATGCGTTTACAGGCGTTAGCGGGCCTTGAAAGGAAAAAAATAAATGACGAACTCAAAGAAAAGTTGGAGCTCATTGCCTCTTTAGAAGCTCTTTTGACCAGCCCGAAGAAGATCCTTGGGGTCGTTAAGGACGAATTCAAAGAGATAAGGGAAAAACACGGCGACGAAAGAAGGACCAAGGTGGTGAAGTCGGCTTTAAGGGAAATAGGCGAGGACGAGCTTATGCCGGAGGAGGACTCATTGTTCATGCTCACGCGCGGCGGATATTTAAAGAGAATGCCGCCCGAAGACCTGCGGACCCAAAAGAGGGGCGGCAAAGGTCTTATCGGCATGGCCACCAAAGAAGAAGATGTGGTCTCGCAGTTCTTTCTGGCGAATACTCACGACAATCTTCTCTTCTTCACCAATTCCGGAAAGGTATTCCAGACCAAGGGTTACGAAGTTCCCGAATCATCCCGCCAATCCAAGGGCAAGGCGATAGCGAATTTTCTCCAGGTGGCCTCTTCCGACCGGATAACCGCGGTCATACCCATTCCAAAGGACCAGAAGAGCAGCAGATACCTTTTTATGGCAACGGCCAAAGGCATTATTAAGAAAGTGGATATCGACGCGTTCTCCCATGTCAGAAGCAACGGGCTGGCGGCCATCAAACTCAAGGGTGACGATGAGCTTGGCTGGGTGCTCACAACTTCGGGAGACGATCAGATAGTGCTGGTCACTTCCGGCGGAAGCTCCATCAGATTCAAAGAAAAAGATGTCCGTCCGATGGGCAGGATCGCTTCGGGTGTTATCGGCATCCGGCTTGATAAAGGCGAGAAAGTTGTCGGAGCGGATGTTGTTCCTTCGGGCGTTGAAAAAGGATTGCGGCTTTTGGTTGTGATGGGGAACGGATATGGAAAGAGGACCGACTTGAAATCCTATAAGGTCCAATCACGCGGCGGAAAAGGCATCATGACCGCCAATCTTACTCCCAAGACAGGAGATCTTGTCTCCGCGCATATCACCTCCGAAGAAAACAAAGAGCTCATCGCCGTATCCCGGAAAGGGGTTGTTATCAGGACTTCCATCGACAGTATTTCTGTTTTGGGAAGGGCGACCCAGGGCGTCCGGGTAATGAAAGTGGAATCCGGAGATGGTCTGGCCTCCGTTGTGGTAGTTTAGCGTCGCTTCAGTCCCAATCTCTTCTTCATCACATCTCCGCGATTGGAACAAAATGAGGTCTCATTTCTTAAATATGCGAGAGCGCTACGCTAATTCGCATATTTACTCACTCGTCCTTTATTCTTGTTACCCAACCGCTCCGAGGAGTGATTCAGAAAGGACCGGGACTTTCGCTGAGTTTTTATTAAGGCGCAGGAACCCAGCCAATTGAAGACACTTGAGACCCGGCTTTTCGCATGGCGAATCCGGTTATAATTGATCTGAACCGGATTCGAAAAGCCGAGGCGGAGCCGTGGCGAAGGTTCTCGGAGTGGGGCATCGCCCACTCCTGGGGAACTCTGTAGCCGAGGTTCCTCGCAGGGGAACCGGAGGCGTGTCTGAAATGGCTGGGTCCGGAGCCTGTTGTAGATAACTTAAAGTTCGTTTGCGTGGTAAAATTTAGTCATGCAGGTAATGTCCGCGCCCACAGCGCCGAATTTAAGTTCCACTCCGGTCGGAGGCGGGGGTTTTATGCATCCCGAAATGATTGCCGGTAAGTTTGGGGTCAGAGAAGGCATGTCTGTCGCCGATTTTGGTTCAGGGGCCGGATACTTCACCATCCTGCTTGGGCAGATGGTCGGAGAAGGCGGCAAGGTCTATGCCCTGGATATCCAGGAAACCGCTCTGGATAACGTCCGGGTAAAAGCCCGGACGGCGGGGATCAAGAACATCGAAACCATAAGGACGAATCTGGAAGTTTTAGGAAGTTCCGGTCTTCCGGACAATTCCCAAGACATGGTGCTTCTGGCCAATATACTTTTTCAGTCGGACAAGAAGGCCGATGTCATCAAAGAAGCCGTCAGGGTTCTAAAAAGCGGAGGCCGTATCGTCCTTATCGACTGGAAGTTCGGCACCGGCGGTTTCGGCCCGCCGGACGATTTGAGAACGGATGAAACGGCCATGCGCAACCTTGTTACCGGAGAAGGCATAGCATACGAGAAAGCCATTGATGCCGGCCAGTTCCATTACGGAATGATTTTTACAAAGTAAAAATACGCGGATTAACGCGGATGCGTCGAGCTAAGCTCGACGACGCGGATCAACGCCGATAATTTATCTGCGTAAATCTGCGTATTGTCTGCGTGAATCGGCGATTCGTTCAGCATTGCTAAACGAATGAGTATGAATACAAACAGATTATTTTATATTTTAGCGGGCGTGATCGCTTTTGTCGTTTTCTTGACGATAATTCTCGTATTGAGAAATATCGGCGGAACAGGGACCGGCCAGCCGGTTACGCTTCAGTTCTGGGGGGTCTTCGACGAGAGGGCTGTTTTCGATCCCATCATCAGGGAGTTCCAGGTCCAGAAGCCGAACGTGAAGATCGTTTACCGCAAGCTCAACTACGAGGATTACGAGAGGACTCTCATTGACGCTCTGGCCGCGGGGACCGGACCGGACATTGTGATGCTCCACAACTCCTGGCTTCCGAAACATGGCGACAAACTGGCGGCCTTGCCGGAAGAATTTCCTGATCCTGGAAGCTCAATGTCCATCAAGGACTTCCGGGACCAGTTCGTGGATGTCGCCTACCAAGACCTGGTTTTCGCCAATAGGATCTATGGGCTCCCGCTTTACGTTGATACCCTGGCTCTCTATTACAACAAGGATATTTTGAATACGGCGGGAATTACCAGACCAGCCCAGACCTGGGACGAATTCAACTCCGATGTCGAGGCAATTACCCGCCTGGACGGGGACGGCAATATTATCCAATCGGCCGCGGCGGTAGGCACGGCCAGGAACATAAACCGCTCTACGGACATTCTGACCTCCCTGATGCTCCAAAGCGGAGTGAGGATGACCGATGCCGAGAACTCAAGCGCCACTTTTTCAAATAACGTGAACAATGCGCCGGTCGGAGAAGTCGCTCTCAAATACTATACCGACTTTGCCAACCCATCTTTCAGGACATACACCTGGAATGACGCCCAACACTACTCGATAGACGCTTTTGTCGAGGGCAGGACGGCGATGATGTTCAACTATTCTCATCAGATACCCGTTCTAAGGGCCAAAGCGGCGCGTCTTAGTTTCGGTGTTGCTCCGATACCGCAGGTTTCTCTTTCTGACGCCAAGACCTACGCCAATTACTGGGCGGTTTCCGTTTCCAACCGTTCCCAGTCCGTCACCGATTCCTGGAGGTTCTTGCTTCATTTGACGTCGAAAGATGGCGCCTCGAATTATCTTAACGCGACCTTGAGGCCCGCGGCCCGCCGTGACCTGATAGAACTTCAGAGAAGCGACCTCGATCTGGGCGTGTTCGCGGTCCAGGCTCTTTCCGCCCGCTCCTGGTTCCAGGTGGACAATACCGCCATTGAATCTATCTTTGCCGATATGATAGACGACGTTAACTTCGGGAGGGCAAGTGTTAGAGAAGCTCTCCGGAACGCGGAGTCGAAGGTTAATGTTCTGATGTCCCGCATAAGATAATTTTCCATTTGCCATTTTCCAATTTCCATTAAATTATCATTGTTTCACTTATCATTTTCTGAAAATGAATCAATGTTAAAATGGTAAATCATTGGGAAATGGTAATTGATAAATGATAAATAAAACAGGCAAAAAGTTAATGGTTCTACTGATACTTGTTTTTGTTTTGTTGCCTGTTTTTGTTCATGCCGTGAGCTGGTGGCCTTTGGTTCCGTGCGGCACGTCGGTCAATCCCGCAGAGTGCACCCGCTGTGACCTGTTCAAACTTTTCAAGAATATCATCGACTTTGTTTTGATGGGCCTGATGCCTCCGGTGGCGGCGATACTCTTTGTCTGGGGAGGATTTCTTATCCTGATGGGCGGTGCCAATCCCGGCTGGATAACCCAGGGCCGGACCATTTTCTGGAATACTTTTATGGGAGTGCTGATAATTTCCTCTTCCTGGCTGATAACCAATACGATAATAAAA
>CAZFTW010000005.1:0-18175 GCA_964521925.1 uncultured Candidatus Saccharibacteria bacterium
TTACGGCCCCGTCGTCTAGCCCGGTCAAGGACAGTGGATTTTCATTCCACCAACACGGGTTCAAATCCCGTCGGGGCTGCTATGAATCCAAGAAAGGACTACAAGGCAGCTTTGGCTCTTCGCCTTGATGGTAAAACCTATGGAGAGATAAGAAGCATTTTTGGAATACCTAAATCCACTCTTAGCACTTGGTTTTCTACTCTTGAGTTAAATAATAAAGTAAAAAAAGTCTTAGAGTCGAAAAGAAAATACGGCTATTTAAAACTGATTGAATTTAACAAAGTCAGAACCCTTAATATTCAAAAGGAAAACGAGAACAGTAGGAAAAGTTTTGCATCTCGTGTTAGCAAGTTAAGTAAGAGAGAAATTACGATACTTGGAGCAGCTCTTTATTGGGCAGAAGGATATAAAAACTATAATCACAAGAAAAAGAGTTACCCTTATCTTAACTTTGCAAATTCAGATCCGGACATGGTCAAAATTTTTATTAGATTCTTGGAAGAAATATTAGAGATACCAAGAGTCAAACTTGCTGCTACCGCTATGATCTATCCTGGTCTTGACCCGGAACAGACAATTAATTATTGGCATTATGTCACAGGTATACCCAAAGATAGGTTGAGACATTACGAAGCTCTCAGTAGTGCTAGCCAGGGCAAAAGACCCAAAAACCCCCTTCCTTATGGCACCCTTCAAATTAGGGTTAACAACAGACTCAATTTTTTCAAAACCATGGGCCTCATAGACGGAATTATAAAGAATACTTAACTACTTGAGGGTTGTTCAAATCAGGCACAAAACTATATAAAACTTTTATAAACGTTTATTATATTCTGGTAAAAATGAGCTGATTCCTGATCTTATTTTTTGAATTTTTACGGCTCTATATGCTTAGTTTCGACTACTTGCCGATAGCTTCTTATTATCCACATTGCGTAGGGAGCGTGAGTAGTAATATAATTAACATATCCGCTTAGAATGCTAAGAATGCTATTTGTGAAATGCTAAGTGTGAAGTGTTAAGCTCTTTTTCACCAAGATAAAATTGGATTGGCCCTCCAAGATAAGTGCTCCTCTTCCGTTTTGGTGTATCCAGAAAGAAAAAACAACATCAATACAGAAGGTGGACACCAGGTTTTTCAGCAACCGGTTGTTCGGCTTGCCGACAGATCAGTTCTGTCGGAAGGCAAGACATACGTTCCGGCCGGACGTATTGCCGAAGAATTCGGTTATAGCTGGGGACATGTTTCTCGTCTTGCGATCCAGCAAAGGATTGAAGCGATATGTATTAATAAACGCTGGTACGTTTATAGACCATCAGTAGTTCAGTATCAAGAGGAAGCAAGACAGAACAAGATTCTCGGTGCCCTGAAAAGCTTGCCTGCACAAGCAGGTCAAACAGTTCCTTCCCCAGTTCTTTCCGTATCCTCTGGAGCTTCAGCGAAGGAGGAATCCTCATCCGAGGAGCACTTATCGAATAGGGCCAATCTATTCAAAAAGACCGCGGCGGCATTTTTATGCGCAAGCGGTCTTTTGTTTTCGCTTTTAATACATACTGATATTTTAAAATTTGAGTTCGGATACAATGGCGGCGTAATTAGTGCGGGGGTGGATTTTGATAAAGAGTTCCTAAACCTTCAAACAGCTCGTCTTGCAGAAACCCAGGCCTCCCTCTCCCTCCAAACCGCCTCCCTCTGGACCGACTTCCTCGACTGGCTCTTCCCATACCAATCCTCTCCGACATACATCACCATCGAGGAATACAATCGGCTTCAGGATAAAATAGCAGGCCTTGAAGCCGAACAAATTCCTAAGTCCGAATTTCTAATTTCTAATCAATCTCAAATTCCCAATGTCCAGAAAACTGAGACCAAGATAATCAACAACTTCATTCCATCTGCTTCCGCTTCTTCCCTCACCCTCGACACCCTCATCATAGACCTGGACTCCCTGACCCAGAGAGTCAACACATTGGCATCTAACTTCGACTCCTTCTCAAAGCAGGTCCCCACTATTCTCCAGCTTCCTCCCACCAACACCATCGGCATCGGTCCCTTCACGCTTAACTCCAATAACCTTGTCTCCGAGACCCTCTCTGTCTCGGGTGCTTCCACGTTATCCAATACCCTCTCTGTCTCGGGCAACCTCTCCGTCGACACCTCCGTTCTATATGTCGACACGCTCAATAACCGGGTGGGCATCAATACAAGCTCTCTGGAGACAAGCTTTGAGGTGGTGGGCGGCGCGAGCATATCGGACCAGCTTCAATTACCCAGGAGCCCCACCTTAGCCCATTCGGGCACCTGGCCTTCTTTCACCAACACCAACGATTCCACCCTATACATCAACCCCTCCTCTCCCATAGCTGACGGCAACGTCATCGCCTATGTCTCCGGCTCCTCACCCAAGTTCGTGGTTGATGCCGAGGGAGATATATACGGCAACAACCTCATTCTTCAGGGAAGCACCTCTACCGGCACCACTACCATCGCCGGAGACCTCTCCGTGGAAGGCAACTCCACCTTCGGAGACGCTTCCACCGACAAGATAAAGTTCAGGGCCCCCATATTGCCGTATTCGCTTTCTTCAATACCCCTTGTGGTCAAGGCATCAGCTTCCCAGACCGAGGATATATTCAGGGTCAGGGACTCAAGCGACAATACCCTCCTCACCATAGACCAGGGCACGGGACTGCTCACCGCCTCCTCGGGATTTAACTTCGCTCTGGGAGGGAGCACGGCCACGGTGAGTTATTCACGTCTGGGAACAGGGACGACCTCTCATTCAGGCACCATCAATTCTTTCGACGACCTCCTTGTCTCAGGAGGTCTTGAGGTCAATGGTTCAGCCGCCTTTGACGGCACCATCTCCATCAACAATCTCGCCTACACCTTCCCTTCAACCCAAACCTCGGGCACATTCCTCAAGACCGACGGTTCAGGGACCCTCTCCTGGGCCACAGCCGGGGTCTCATCTAATTCCTTGGACTTTGATGAGTTCGTGGACTCAATGACCTTGGACGCGAACCTGACCGTCTCATCCGCCTCATTCAATACGACGTGGAGAGGCGACTTCTTCCACACCCAGGGCAATGTGGGCATCGGGACAACTACCACAACCGCCAAGCTCACTATCGCCGGAACCGCTTCCATCTCCGGCAACTTCACCCCTTCAACCGACAACACCTATTCTCTGGGCTCCGCCAACCTGCGCTGGAAGGATATTAATGTCGGCCCCGGCTCTTTCAGGATATCTTCAACCACGGGAACTTCGGGAGCCACCTCAAACCATACTCTCGGCCTCCTTACCTTTACTTCCGGCTCGTCCCTGTCTTTCGGCACCCAAGCCGTGGGCTCGGGCAACAAAGGCACTCTTGAACTCCGCACCGATGACACGGCCCGTCTCTTCATCGGTTCAACGGGAAATGTGGGAGTCGGGACGACTAATCCCACCACCAAGCTTGATATCGTCGGCGCTGCCGGCAACAACGACATCTTCAGAGTGGCCAGCGCCTCGGGCAGCTCCATACTCAAAGTCACCAAAGCCAATGTCATAGAAGTGGGCGGAGGAGCATCCGCCACCGAGATGAGGTTCCTTGAGAACTCGGGCAACGGAACTAGCTATGTTTCCCTCAAATCCCCGTCTTCCCTTGCGGCCAATGTCTCCTGGACTCTGCCTTCCGCAGATGGAACCTCCGGCCAAGTTCTCCAGACAGATGGTTCGGGCGCTCTTTCCTGGGTTACCAAGACGGAGGGGTTATCGCAGGACTTCAAAGGCCTATCGCTTAGGACGAGCCCGAACGCGGATGTTGCGGCAACGACGGTCGTCTTGGACCACGCCGACGAAATCGTCATGGATACGGGGAACAGAGTAGCCACCTGGGATGACCTGTCTGCCGCGATCACGACATCAGGCGCAGGAGGATTGGATACCGGAAGTGAAGCTGCAAGTACCTGGTATGAAATTTATGCCATACGAAAATCAAGCAATGGGACGAAGAATTTGCTCTTACATAGGGCGAAGGATTATTTGAATGACGAAAGTCAGACAGCATCTGGCAGTTCTGGATTTGTTCGCAACTCTGCTGATAATCGCACGGCAAGAGCACAAACATTTGACACAGACGAAACGGGACCAGTTGAATTTGTGGACGTCGAACTCTTTGAAGCCGGAACAGTTAGTGGCCGTATTTGGGCCGAGATAAGAGCCACATCAGGAGGTGTCCCGACTGGCAGTGCTCTTAAAACTAGTGATAAATTAGACGCCAGCTTAATATCAACTTCAAGTTCTGCCCAATTGATTCGCTTTGTTTTTCGTGACCCACAGACACTGACAGCTGGGACTACCTATGCATTAGTTCTAACCGGCGATTGGACTCAAAGCGATACTAATAGCATTGAGTGGGCTCACAACAATTCCGGAGGTTATGCTGCCGGCGGAGCATATGTGTTGCAGGGTGGCACGTGGTCAGCTCAGGCCGGCGTTGACTTAACCTTCAAAATCTACGTCACTCGCAACGATACCTCCGTCACCATGCCGACCGGCTATGACCAGAAGGCGAAGGTGGGGTATGTGTATAACGACAGTGGGAGCAATTTTGAACTGTTTATCCAAAATGATCATTTTGTAACACCGCTTGAAATATCTGGCGCGAGTGATTATTTGACTGGTGCTGATACTGTTACAGCCACTATTCCAACTCTTTATGATGTTTCATCTAGTGTGCCACCCACTTCTATACGACTATTTGCGACTGGTCAGATGAATACTTCTACTGCAACAATATATCTAGGGGGGGTGCCTGATGGTTATACTAACGCAGGTAACCGTGACGGTGGAAATGATCAGATCACGCCGACAACTATCGGCGACATGAACCACGGTATGAGGATGGATATCTCTACTGACTATCAGGAATTTATACTTGGGTGTCGGCAAATTCTAGCCGTTTGAGACTTCTTGGCTACACCTGGGGCTCCTCCGGCGGCGCCGACCTGGCTGAAGAGTATCTCGTGGATGATGAAAGCATCTCTGCCGGAGACATAGTATCCCTCACCTCCTTCGGCACCAACTACATCGAGAGAGCCACCGCTTCCTCCAGTTTCCCAGTCCTGGGCATCATTTCCACCAAGCCCGGCTTCAGGTTATCTGACTGGTCATACAATCCCCAGAACAACAGGGCGGTGGCTCTCTCGGGAAGAGTGCCGGTCAGGATATCAGACGAGAATGGAAGCATCAAGACCGGAGACAGGTTAACTCTCTCCAGGACCATACCCGGCACCGCCATGAAGCAGACCGAACCGGGTCAAAGCATCGGTATTGCCCTGGAAGCAAGTGAATCTAAAGAAAAGGTCCTCACCTTCGTTAACTTAAGCTATTGGGTGCCCACACTCATTGAGACGGAGAACACGGCTTCTTCTTCTGCTTCTTCATCATTAAACCTTGAGAATAGCTCCAGCACCTCACCCCTGGATAACCTGATGGCTTATGTGGTCAGGAAGTTCAAGGATGCTTTCGGGGTGGTGGTGGAGAAGGGGATATTGCGTGTAGCGGAGGGCATATTTGAAAAAGTGACTACGGATAACTTAGAAGTAAAACAGGGCATAACTATCTACGACAAAATTACCGGAGAACCGGTCTGTATCACCTCTGAAGACAATGTTTTAAAATCAACACCCGGCAGCTGCGGCTCCGTTCCTCAGCCAACCACAACACCACCCCCCGCATCTTCATCAGAACCGGCTTCTGAACCAACGCCGGAAGCGGAACCAAGTCCAACACCTGAACCTTCGGCAGTTGTCGAACCGGAGCCGACACCTACCGCAGAACCGGAAGTGTCACCCACACCAGAACCGACCCCTGAATCTCCAACGGAATAGAACAGGGGATTGTTGATATTTTCTAAATCCTTTGTGCTAAACTTGACTCAATATGGATATAAAATTTAAACCCTGGGAGTTGTTGGTGTCTGTTCCGCTTGTGATAGTGCTGGCATTGGTTTTATGGCAATCTTCCTCTTCTCAATCAAGCATTAAATATTACGGCCACTATTTTGTTGAAGATCCGGATAAGAATCAGGCATATGTAAACGAGGTCAAGAACTTTACCAACATAATAAACATGAGGTATGACAACGGACCCAACAACAGCTGGGACTACAATGCTGCAAACAGAGTAAGAAATGCCGGAGTCAGGGTGATGTTACAAGTACCATTTGGTACAGATAGTGACCAAACACTCTTTGTGGACAGGACAGCAAGAAGCACCTATCTCAACAAAATAAAGCAGGACATGCTGAATACCAACTTTATGTCCTCGCTGGCTTACTTTGCCATCTATGAAGAGTGGTATGTGCTTATCAGCCAGGGATTTTATGACAAATGGCCGATATTTCAAGGCCACACCAAAGAAGAGAAGTTTGAGATAGCAAAGAGATACCTCGAAGAGATAATTAACGACGTTCACGAATTTTTCCCGGGAATACCGACTGTTATCGTTGAGAACATATTGCCTTATCCTGCTCCGCCGTCAAACGTTGATGTTTTGGGTATCGACGCTTACTACATACCAGAGAATTCATCGTGCGATTCTGTTCAGAGGGCTAAATTTGAGCGGGAAGTGCTGCCGTATTTCGACGCCGCGGCTCCATACAACAAACCGATTATGATGGTGCCCCCGTCTTTTGTCGGCGGGCCGTGGAAGATGCTCTCCGAATGCCAGATGCAATGGTATGCCGACCTGGCTTTAAGCGGGCAGTATAACATAGAGTCGTTCGTTTGGTTCTTTTACGCCAACACCAGCGGTTTCATCGGGGTCAGGAGCTATCCGAACCTGGTTAATTACCAAGAATTCATTGCTTGCCAGATGTTGGGAAGCTCCTATTGTATAGTTCCCACACCGACACCAACTATTCCGGTTACTTATAAGGTGAATCTCCAAGCCAACAACGGCCAGTATGTCGTGGCCGAAAGCAACGGCGGGGGAGTCATCAACGCGAACAGAGATGTTGCCTCGACATGGGAAACATTCGATATGACAGATCTGAACGGAGGCCAGCTTGTCGGCGGAGATAAAGTGAACCTTAGCACAAGTGACGGCTACTACTTCAGAGCCGAAGGCGGCGGAGGGTCAACAATGAATGCAACCCCAAGATCTGTGGGCGGATGGGAAACATTTTCTGTCGAGAAAATAGGCGGGGGAGTTATTGCTAATGGCGATAATATCTTCATTGGCGCCCCGAACGGATTAAACTTCGTTGTAGCCGAAAGCGGTGGAGGCAGAGAAGTTGCCGCCAACAGGACTGCCGCCTATGCCTGGGAGACGTTCACGTTTAGGATAGTGGGACAATCGACGCCTACCCCCATCCCCACTCCGACACCTACGCCGACACCCACACCAACATCAGGCCCTGTTATTTACAACATTAACCTCCAAGCTAACAACGGCCAATATGTTGTGGCTGAAAGCAACGGCGGGGGAGTCATTAACGCGAACAGAGATGCCGCCAGTTCATGGGAAGCATTCAGGATGATTGACTTAAATGGAGGCCAACTTGTTAGCGGTGATAAAGTAGGAATTAGTACCGGTTCCGATTACTATTTCAGAGCCGAAAGCGGCGGAGGGTCAACCATGGACGCGACGGCCCGGTCTCTCGGAGCCTGGGAGACGTTTGATATTGGAAAAGCGGGCGGAGGTACTATTTCCAATGGCGATAAGGTTTACCTTGGGACTTGGAATAGTCAATACTTCGTAGTGGCCGAAAGCGGCGGAGGCAGAGAAGTTGCCGCCAACAGGACTGCCGTCGGAGCTTGGGAGATGTTTACTCTTATTGTGAGATGATCTGTTTGAAAACTTCGGGGTTATGCTCGGCTAAGTCGGAGAGAATTTTCCTGTCCAATTCTATGTGCTCCTTTTTGAGTTTGTTTATCAGTTTGCTGTAGCTCATCCCGTTCTCTTTGGCGGCGGCGCCTATTTTGACCTGCCACAGGCGGCGGAAGTCCCTCTTTTTCTTTTTCCTGTCGGCGAATTGGAATGACCAGGCGTGGAGCAACGCCTCTTTGGCCTGGCGGTATTTGGACTTTCTGGTCCACATGAAACCCTTTGCGTGTTTCAGCAACCTCTTTCTTCTTCTGTTGGCGATTACCCCTCGTTTGACTCTTGGCATGCGATAATAATCCGCGAACGAAGTGAGTGGTTATTATTATCAGCACCCCGCCCTCTATGCTGCCTGAAGCTGCTTAGAGGGCGGGGTAACTTTTTATACCCAATCGTCCCGATAATCGCTTGCGATTATCGAGGATCCTCGATAGCTTTGCTATCGGGACTTTGCTCTTGGACAAAAACTTAAAAATATTTTGACAGGAGCGCTTTGCTTGATCTGACCAGCTCTCCGGGCGCTGTTTTGTGACCCTTTTTGTGTCGTGTTCCGGAGGCATCAGAAGCGCTGAAGTAATCCTGTCGGTGTCTCTTCAGTATCTTACCGCTACCCGTTATTTTGACCCTTTTTAAAAGGGCCTTTTTTGTCTTTGCTCCGTGAGTCATTATAGCCATTAGTAATTAGCCATTAGTAATTAGATTTTTCTAAGTTCTAGTGGCTAAGTTCTATTTTCTAATTATGATTGTCCATCCGTATGGTGAGCGTTTGATGTCCTCTTGGACGGAGAATTCCTCGGTTATGAACTTAAGAAAATTGGCCAGCTTCTCTTTGCCCATGTGGGCAAGGGCCTTTTCCCGGCCCCGGAGGGTAAGCTCTATTTTTACGGTACGGCCTTCTTTGAGGAATTCGCCGACTTGTTTGGCCTTGAATTCCAGGTCATGAGCGCCGGTTTTGAAACCGACCCGGACCGTCTTCCTCTCCTGTTCTTTGGGCTTTGCTCCGCTTTTCTTCTCCTGCCTCTCCTTGCGGTATATATATTTACCATAATCCATGATCTTGGCAATGGGGGGCTGGGCATTCGGGCCGACTTCCACAAGGTCCAGGCCCTTTTCCTGCGCCAAACGCATGGCATCCGCTGTTTTCATGTTTCCAAGCTGTTTTCCGTCCTCATCGATGACTTGGAGCTCGGGTAGGCGTATCTGGTTGTTTACTCTTAATTGCTTTAGCAAATCGTTAATTATTTTAACACATAACACTGAAAAAGAAAAGCCGAGCTTACTCGGCAAACTGTCTTCCGACGATATTGTCGGGATGCTCTCTGTTGAAAAGGACTTCGCTTTTTTCCATCAGGAAAACTCTGGCGATGCCGGCTTCGATCATTGTGTCCCAGCACCACTTGCAGCACCACCAGTGGCCCCAGAGGTAGAGGTCGGCACCTCGAACTTCGTTGCCGAGGTCAATGGCATTTTGGATCGCTCGGGGCTCGCTGTGGTTTTTTGGGTGGCAGCCCTCGCAGAGCTCGTAGCCCTGGCCTGTCGGACATCCGCGACGAACTCTCTCGCAGCCGTGTTTTTCGTGCCAGTTGCTTCCATTGGCGCCTATCCCGATTATTTCGTTGTCTTTTACAACAATCGCCGCTCCGGGCATTGTTTTGTCTAATGACCGGAGCCGGGCAAAAAACCTGGCAATCCGGATGAACCGGTTGTCTGCCGGCACATACTCAATCTTTCTTCCTTCCGGAAGATAGGGATACTTAATGTCTGACATCTAATACCTCAAAGAGCAGGTCTGATAGTCGAAGCATATAAAAAATAATGGTTTCGTCAAAGTTTGCCCGTCATTTCCTTTTTGTGTTATTATGAACTCCGCACCTTTTGCCAATAGGAAAGGAGACGGGTTTCGAATGGGTTGTTACGTCCATCATATGAAATACGTTGCTGTCTGGCTCGACAGGCACTGCTTCATGCTCCGGCGCTGTTCCGGTTGCCGGCGGTTTGCCGTAGGATTCATCTATACCGGGGATGAGCCGTTCCCCGGTTCAACAAACATAAGTATTGACCAGGTTCCTGCCGACAAGCTCGGGGAACTGCGGACATTCGTTTCCCGAATACCCAAAGATACGAAAGAACCGGAAGGCATACTTACCTTCCCGATGTAAAAGCCCCGTTATTCGGGGCGTTATAATTTCTCGTATTTTTCTTTGACCCTGTAGAGTATCTTCTTTGCGAGAAGAACCTCGTCAATGGCGCTTTTCAGTTCTTCCGCTCCGGTTCTGTTCAGTATCTCCAGTTCTTCGATACTCAATCTTTTCAGGGAACTGGTGAGCGTCTTTTTCTTGTATCCCTTCAGGCCTCTCATTTATTGCCCTCGCATTTGCAGAAGCAGTGATGGTTCCATATCCAGCCCATGATGCGAACCCTCAAGGCCAGGTCGTCAGGGAGATTTCTTCCTCGTGACCAGCGGTCGATGGTGGGAAGGGCGAGAAGAAAGTTATCGGCCAGGACTCTTTGGTGGCTTGATTTGGCCTCCACAAAATTCTTTATGTGCAGGATGAACAGTTCGTCCATTGCCGGAGTGGGCCGGGCGGGTTTAACGGGCTTCATGGCAGCTCCAGTCAAAGAACAGTTTGTCCAATTATTGCGGAATAGTTATTAAATGTCTACATTGGCTGTATGACCATCAAAATTCTCTATGAAGACAACCATCTGATAGCCGTATATAAACCGGCGGGTGTTCTGGTCCAGAAAGGCGAGGGCCCCGCCTACGCTAAAGCTTCGGCGGGCAGGGAATACCACGATGACAACACCCTCTACTGGCAGGTAAAGATGTTCATTAAAGAAAGGGACAAAAAGCCGGGGAATGTTTTCCTGGGCATTCTACATCGCCTGGACCGGCCGGTGTCGGGCATAGTCCTGTTCGCAAAAACCAGCAAAGGCGCGGCGCGATTGTCCGAACAATTCCGCGAACGCACCATCAAGAAGTTTTATCATGCCGTTGTGGAGGGCAAGATGAGTCCCGCATCGGGAACTCTTGTCCACCGGCTCGGCAAGGACGAAACCGTCAGAAGAGCCGAGGTTGTGGAAGACGGGGATGTCGCAGAACTTGATTACGAAACCGTAAAAGCGGGAGGGAAACATACTTTATTAAAAATTCAACTCAAAACCGGGCGCTTCCACCAGATCCGTGCCCAGCTTTCCGCCGCGGGGCATCCGGTAGTAGGGGACGCCAAATACGGCTCAAAAGAAAAACTCAAAGACGGCGAGATTGCTTTGGCTTCAACAGAGTTAATTTTCCAGACGGCGACGACGGGAGAAGAGGTGGATATCAAGATTGATTGGCCGGAGGAGTGGAAGTATAATTAAGCCATGTTCAAACATAAATTATTTTTCGTGTTGGTTCCCGCTTTTGTGACAGTTTTCGCTTTCGGGTTTTTTATGGGCGGCGGAGTCGGAAGTGCCAATGCCGAAACCACCTGCACCGTTGACCGAGCGTTGCTCCACAGAATATACAGCGCCATATTCCACCGGCCGCTTGATTCGGGTGCTGACTTCCACGTCGGAAGGCCGCTCGATACCGTTCTGTCCGATATCGAAAATTCAACGGAAAGTATCGAGTATTCAGCCGTTTTCAAATCAATAAAAGCGCTTGAAGAAGCAAAGCGCGCTCCCGGCCAGCTTTCGAACACCGATACGGAGAGCTATAAAAAGATAGTTGACTCTGCTCTCTCCCATGTTTCCGCCTGGGCCGACACATTGCCCGAGCAGGCGCTCGACAAATCGGTAGTCGGGCCGGAACAGGCCAGGGCCGCCATCAAGAGGGCTTACGACAACATGAATCCGACCGCCAAAGCCGCAGCCGAATACGGGTTATTCAATGCCCAGACAAAAATAGGCCACCCTGATGTTCTTCCATTGCCGGTGGAGCGCAAGGTCTGCATCCAGGTGCTCACCACTGCCAAGAACATCAAGACGGGCGAAGTTAAACAATTCCCGACGCCGTGCGACGTGCCGGACGGATGGGAAGCTACCTCTGCAGCGTCAACCGGAACCACAACCGGAGGAACGGTTGCTCCGGGCTACTAAATCAAAAAGCCCCGAAAGGGGCTTTTTTTGACTTTCAGTGTTTTTGTGATATAATAGAAACTTGGGGATGAAAGTTTCGACGAAGTTTGACAATCCAACGAATGCTAAGAGTGGACGGCCGGTTCACCACTTGAATTATCCCGGTCAACCAATTTAGGTGCCAATTATTCACCTAATTACGCTTACGCCTAACATCGTTTAGGTAAAGCCATCCTGCCATGATGCTCACTAATGGATTTCAGGGTGTCATATAGCGAGCTGGACGGCTCGGGATGCTTTCCCCCGCCACCGTCGAGAATAATGGAAAGATAGTCCCGGGTTATTTTGTTGATTTCATACCCCGAGGCGAAACACCAAATCAGCTATCTTAGTAGATGTTCGTCGGACAAAATTTCGGACGGGAGTTCAATCTCCCCATCTCCACATATACAAAAACGGCCTTAGGCCGTTTTTGGTTGACTTTTCATGGAGATGAGAGTATAATATGGGAAAGTTGCCAGTGTGAAAGGAGGCCTGCCATGAACGCGTCCCAAACGCATGTTTCCGAAACGCACGCCTGCCCGGTGCATGGCCAGTCCAGCATCGAACAGGCCCAACGGGTTCTTTCGAAACTGACCGACGAGGATTTGCGGGTTCTGACCGACACCGAACCGCATCTTCTCGCCGCCGCCCTCTCGACCGTCGCCGGCACCCGCTGCCTGGTGACGCTCCGGGATTTCGAAGCGAGTAATCTGTTCGCGGTCTGACAAGACCAAGACAGAACCGCTTTCGCAGGCCACCCAGAACATCGGGTGGCCCTCTTTTATTATTTGAAGGATTGACTTCACTTTTTTATTTTGGGATGCTTTCCGTAATAGCTCCTTGACTTTAGGGGGAATAATGAAGAGAACCCTAATTCTTTGTGTCGGCATGTTTTGGGCTGCTGCGGCGACTTCATTTGCCCAGTTCAACGCCGATGAATACACCAGGAACACCACGACTGTTCCAAACGTTCAGGAAAGAGGGTGGGATCGTAATCCGTCCAAAGACGAGACCATCTCCGACAACATAAGGAAAGAGTTCTACTCCAATACGGAGAAGGACCTTGTGGCCCATTTGTGGATGAAAAGAAATCCCGATGGCTCAAGAGAAGAATTCATGATGCACTTTGGCAGCGAACAGAGAGTGGGCAGGGCCGCACTCAAAGTTGACGGCGTTTGGTATGTCGGAAAAGCGCCATTCGCGGACTACATCGCATATTCCCACGAGAACGACTTCATCAACCACTACAATGAGCTCAACGACCGCCAAACATTGGTCAGAGTGACCTTGGAAACAATTCAAGGTCTGAAAGAGCTCACGGTAATGATGGAGGACTCACCCCGATAAGGGGTTTTAAGTTGAAAATTTTATTGTTCAATGCCTCTCTGCCTAGCGCGTTCAATATCTTTTTTCTTGATGGTTTCCCGTTTGTCGTATTTTTTCTTTCCACGCACGATGCCGACCAGGACTTTGACCAGGCCTTTTTTGTCGTAGAGTTTTAGCGGGATGAGCGTCAGGCCGTGGGCCTGGGATGTTCCGAGCAGGGCGGATATTTGTTTTTTGGATAACAAAAGTTTTCTTGTGCGCTGGGGGTCGTAATCCGGAGGAGTGTTGGCCGGCTGGTAGGGAGAGATGGTCGCGCCTATCAGGTAAGGTTCATTGTTCATTATTTTTATGTGGGTGCCTTTTATCTGGGCCCGGCCGCTTTTGACGCCTTTTACCTCGAATCCTTCCAACACAATACCGGCCTCGATGGTTTCGAGTATCTCATAGTCGAAATAAGCTCTTGGGTTTGTTGCGTAATCCATGATAGTTATTAGAACTTAGCCATTAGAACTTAGAATAGAATTCATAAATTTAGCCATTAGTACTTAGATTTTAATTTACTAAATAGGGAATTCAACATTTTTCTAACTTCTAATAACAATTTTTCTGCTTTATCAAAATTTGATACATGAGAAAAAGACAGCTCTTTTGCCAGTAAAAGCTGTGTCTCTAATTCACTTGTCGAGCCAAAAGCTATAGAAATAAATTGTGAATTCTCTTTGATAGATTTTCTACTAAAACCTTCAGCGATATTAGATATGACAGAAACAGACGCCCGTCTTAACTGATTTGATATCCCGTAAGCTTCTGTTTTTGGAAAGGACTCGGTTAACTTATAAACTTCTTTGGCAAGTTCCATTGATTTTTGCCAGACAATCAAGTCCTTATATGAGTTCATTTTAGAAAGCACTCTCTCTGAATTAAGTTCTAATGGCTAACTACTTCCGTTCTTCTAATGTGGCCTTTAGTTTGAGGTTCTTGTCCTTGCGCAAGACGGTGAGTTCTATCTCGTTTCCGACGGAATATTTCTGGAGCATGTCGCGCAGGTCCATTTCTTCGGCGACTTTTTCGCCGTTAAGTTCGACGATAATGTCATTCTCCTGAACACCGGCCTTATCCGCGGGCGAGCCGGGAACGATTGCCTCCGCGCCGGGCCGGTGGTCTCTGACTATCAACGCGCCGCATCCGACAGAGAGGGAATACTGTTTCTGGAGCTTTTTGTCGAGCATGACATAGTTCAATCCGATGAACGGCTTGATGATGCGTCCGTGCTTGATGATGTCTTCAACGTCAACTTTAGCCCAGTTGATGGGGATGGAAAACCCGATGTTCTGCGCGCCAAAGATTATGGCGGTGTTGATGCCGACAGCTTCGCCGTCCAGATTGATAAGCGGACCGCCGGAGTTTCCCTGGTTGATGGCGACATCCGTCTGGAGCACGCCCCGCAGGTGTTCCATCTCTCCGCCGGTGCCGAGAGCCGCGGAAATGCTTCGGGACAAGCCCGAGATTATGCCCTTGGAGACGGTGTTAGAGAACATTCCCAGCGCATTGCCGATGGCGATGACCGTCTGGCCGAGCTCAAGCTTGCTTGAATTGCCAAGGCGGACCGTCGGCAAGCCGGTGGCGTTTATCTTGATGACCGCGATATCGTTGATGGGGTCACGGGACAGGACTTTTGCCTGGTATTCATCGCCTTCGGTCGTAATGACGGTGTATTCGGCATCCGTGTCGAAGACGACATGCTTGTTGGTAAGTATCAGTCCGTCGGGATGGACGATAAAGCCGGAACCGCCGCCGACTTTGACCTTTTCTTTTTCTCCGCCCTCCACATCGCCGAACATGAAAGGATTGCCGAAAGGCAATGCGGGCAGGCCGTAAACCCCCTTAATTTTCGGCAGGTATTTTGATATAACAATGCTGACGACCGAAGGGGCCACTTTTTTTACGGCTTCGATGGATAATTTATCGTATTCGTTTGGTGTCATAATCAATAGTATGAAGCTAAAAAGAAAATTTTTCAACCCGCCTAAATTTTGCAAGACAAAACTTAGGCGGGTCAATCGGGACATTATGAGATTAAATAGAAACTTTTTTAACAGAAACACTGTTGTGGTGGCAAGAGAACTTTTGGGTAAGTATTTGGTTCGGAAAATAGGAAGAAAAATAATCAAAGCAAAAATAACCGAGACGGAAGCGTATTGTGGTCCGACCGACCTGGCCTGCCACGCTTCCAAAGGCCTGACCCCCAGAACCAGGGTAATGTTCGGTCTGCCCGGCCATGCTTATGTGTATCTCATCTACGGCATGTATCATTGTTTGAATATCGTGACGGAAAAAGAGGGATACCCCGCCGCTGTCCTTATCAGGGCGGCGAAAATTCCAAATTCCAAAATCCAAATGACAAATGGACCGGGCAAGTTGTGCCGTGAACTGAAGATAGACAAAAATCTGAATTCCGCAGATATCTGTAAGAGCAGAGAACTTTGGATAGAAGACGGGGAGGAAGTTCCCAAAAACAAGATAAGAAAATCCAAAAGAATAGGCGTGGAATACGCCGGGAAATGGAAAAACAAACTCTGGCGTTTTTCCTTGCAAGATTAAGTAATTGAGTTATTATTTGTGAAAGCGTAATTTAACAAACGAGAGGTCGGCAGGTGGTCTCTTTTATGTTTCGTGACTGGTTTTTTGAGCGGTTGATCTGGTGTTTGGTCAGTGAATCGTGGGTAGTAAAGATCAAGGATTTTAAAAAGTCCAAGAAGAAAAGCGAAAGAAAATTTTTTGGACTATCAGAACCCAAGGATGAGGATGATTCTACTGAGGGGATCATTTATCTTGACATAGACCACGCTACGCCAAGAATACTTGTTCACGAGCTGGGACACGTAATTCTTGGGGAGACTCTATACATAGAAGCCAGAGAGCGGAACAAAACCGAAAAAAAGATCAACGAATGGGCTGAAGACCAGGTTATGATATTTGAACGCTATTTCTTTGAATGCTTAACAAAACAACAGAAGCGTGCCCTCAAGGTTTTTGTAGATAGGGCCCAGATCGAGTTTAAACACCGAGGATAAACGGCATAAAGCCGTTTTTAATTTAGAAAAATTGAGGTATTATTCACTTAATAAAACTCCGAGCATGATCAAAAGGTGGCTCAAAGATAAAATCCAAGTATATTATCCGGATACGGAATTTGATGTTCTGACTCCGCCGGACGATAAGATGGGCGATTATTCGGTCAACCTTGCTTTTGTGTTGGCTAAAAAGAATGGCACAAGTCCGGCTGAGGAAGGAGAAAAAATTGTTGAGAAGTTCAAAACCGACAGGGAATTCAGCGACAGGTTTGGCGGTATTGAATTTGTTGCGCCCGGTTTTGTGAATCTCAAGCTCTCGGATGTTTTTTTGAGGAATGCCGTCAGGGATGTTTTTGCGGCCGGTGATGGTTTCGGCTCTTCCGAAATCGGCAAGGCCACAAAAATAAATCTCGAATTTGTTTCGGGCAATCCGACCGGTCCTTTAACCGTCGGCAATGCCCGGGCGGCCTCGTATGGCGATACGCTCGGGAATGTTTTGGAAAAAGCGGGCTACAGTGTGGGCAAAGAATATTACATAAACGACGTCGGGGTTCAGGTAAAAAAGCTTACCGAATCCATCCGGCTTAGAATGCTCGAGCTGAAAGGACAAAATATCGAATTTGGGGTGGACCTTTATCAAGGGGAGTATATAAAAGATATCGCCAAAAATTTTCTGGAAAGAAATATCTCTGAAGACAATATCTCCGCCGAAGTCATAAAGTCGATGACCGAAAAGGCCAAAGCGACCATGCATTCAATGGGCGTTGAGTTTGACGAATGGTTCCCTGAATCGCGGCTTCACGATAGCGGAGAGGTTAAGGAAGCTTTCTCGGAACTCGAATCAAAAGGATATGTCGTCGAAGAAGATGGAGCCAAGTGGCTTAAGATGAGCAATGACCAGAAAGCGGTTCTGATAAAAAGCGACGGCGCGACAACCTATCTGATGAACGACATCGCTTATACCAAAAATAAATTCGGGAGAGGGTTCGATAAGGCAATAAATATCTGGGGCACAGACCATCATGGGGAT
Organism: uncultured Candidatus Saccharibacteria bacterium; assembly: GCA_964521925.1. Classification (GTDB taxonomy): domain Bacteria; phylum Patescibacteriota; class Minisyncoccia; order 2-02-FULL-40-12; family GWA2-44-9; genus JACPAB01. The sequence continues at coordinate 17,409 of CAZFTW010000005.1, forward strand.
GTCGTCCGGCTTAAGGCCGGAGTAGCGGCCTTGGGATATGATGCCGAACGGCTGGAGATACTGCTCCACCAGTTGGTGGTGCTCAAGCAGAAAGACGAGCGCTTAAAAATTTCTAAGCGTGCCGGAAACCTCGTTTTATTGGACGACCTCATCGGCGATATCGGTAAAGACGTGGTGAGGTTCTTTTTCCTATCCAAAGATTTGAACACTCATTTTGAATTTGATGTTGATTTGGCCAAAGAACAGTCAAAACAAAATCCGGTATTCTATATCCAGTATGCGTTTGCGCGGTTGAGCAGTATCTTTTCTAAAGCGGGGGATACGCCACAGCCCCAGGAAGCGGACCTGAATTTACTGAAAGAAGACGAAGAACTGAAACTTTTGAGGGACATTACAAAGTTTCCCGATCTCATTGAAGAGATAGCGGAAAACAGGCAAGTCCATCATTTGGGCCAGTACACTCTTGAGCTTGCTTCAGATTTCCATAAATTTTATGAAAAACACAGGGTTATTATCGAAGACGCACCATTGCAGTCGGCAAGATTGGTTTTATCCGGCGCTGTAAAAAAAGTTCTGGCAATATGCCTTGGTCTAATGGGTCTCACTACTCCCGAGAAGATGTAAGTATTTGTCCAAGAACGCAGTGATTGGCGACAAATATTTATCCCGCACCAAACCCGCCCCTTTTCTGAATGGCGGCCTGTCCCGCTGGAAGTCCGCCTCTTTTCTCAATGGCGGTCAGCGGAATAACTTCCTGCGGGGTCAGC
>CAZFTW010000006.1:0-5700 GCA_964521925.1 uncultured Candidatus Saccharibacteria bacterium
GAGAAACGTCTGCTGGTAGTTTCGGTATTCAAACACTGAATGATGATTATACAAATCCTGTGGCAAGGTTATTTATCAAAAGAGATGGCAACGTCGGCATCGGAACGACGGGGCCGCGAGCCATTCTCGATGTCTTTAAATCTGATGCTACAACATATTCAGCCGGCGCCGGAGGGACCAGTAGAATTGTGATTTCGAACACTGATACGACAACAAATAATTATGCCAATTTGGATTTCAATACTAATGATGCGGGTTCGAGCAGGATAACTGCAGCGCGCATTTTTGGGATATTTGAAGACCATACCACTGGTTCTGTGGATGGCGAGTTGGCTTTTGTGACAAGGAACAGTGGAACACTGAGTGAGGCAATGAGGATTACAAATGACGGCAACGTCGGCATCGGGACGACGGGGCCAGTGTCAATGTTGGAAGTAGCCAGTGCCTCATATGGATCATTAACCCTTTCAAATAAGACAACTGATATCTCCATAGATACGGCTTTAGGCGCTCTCAATTTCTACTCTTATGATGCGTCAACAAATTCCAAAGGTGGCGTGGGTCATATCCGAGTAAGCGCGGAAACCGCCTTTAACACTGGCGCTACCCCTACGTACATGGCTTTCTATACGCATCCCAATGGTGGCAATAACAATACTCCCTTAGGAGGAGCTACCGAAAAAATGCGTATCACCGCTGCCGGCAACGTCGGCATCGGGACGACGGGGCCTACCAATACCAGAGGATTCAGCGGAAGAATAATTGACCTATCCGGAGCGCAAAACAACGCCTACACCCTTCATAACAACGCGTCAGCCCAAGAAGCATCCATGGGCACTGATGGCGCGGGATTGTATTTTGACGTTTCTGGTCACGCAACCGCTGCAAACAACAACATAATATTCAGAACCGAAGAAACAAATAGCCAATTTACCAGCACCGAACGGATGAGAATAGACAGCGCCGGCAACGTCGGCATCGGGACGACGGGGCCTGCGACAAAATTAGATGTTTGGGGCACAGCGGGAGCAAATGACATCTTCAATGTGGCAAGCTCATCCGGGACCAGTGTCTTGAGAGTTACAAAATCAGGCAACGTCGGCATCGGGACGACTTCACCTGACTCATTGCTTGAACTCTCTTCCACCGCCACCAACTTCATCATCCGCTCAACCGGCTCAACATCTTCCGCTTCCATTGACTTCCAACCGGCCGGAGGAGCTTCTTCCAGCAACCAGGGAAAGTTCACCATCAGGGCTGGAGGATTGGGAGGCACCGCTGAACGGCTGGACTTTATCAATGCCGATGATACAAAGCTTTTCACAATCGCAAGTTCCGGCAACGTCGGCATCGGGACGACCGCACCGGCAGGAAAATTACACATCGTTCAGAGCAGCACAGGTGGAACACCTAACTCGGTTAGCAATCTTGTCGTTGAGAGTAACAATAGCACCTTTGGGGCTTATGTAGAGTTATTGGGGCCCAATACCGCTGAACCAAAAATTCTATTTAGCAGTGTTGCGAGTGGTAGCTCCGGGCAAATAGGATATGACAACCCCACCAGCAAAATGATCTTATACACAAAAGGATTAGCACGGCTAAGTATTGATAAGACCGGCAACGTCGGCATCGGGACGACGGGGCCAAGCAAGAAACTGCAAATTGGCTCCGGAACCAACACGGGGACTCACCCCAACACGGTTGTTCTGATCACCGAATCCACTGCAGGCAACAACAACCTTGCGATTATTGGTACCGGTTCTTTCGGCCCCGTGGAATCTCAGTTCTTTGCTGACGGTACCAACGCGGGAGGGCTTGACGGTGGTGTCTATCTGGGCACTTACTCGAATCACGGCTTTGCGATTCGCACAAACAACGCTAACCGTCTCACCGTTACCACCACCGGCAACGTCGGCATCGGGACGACGACAGCTTTAGATAAGAAACTTGCCGTGGCTGGCACTGTCGAGAGTAGGCCGGGCTGTGGAGGTGGTGGCGGTTTGTATATATCTGATACTGACGGGTCGAGACGAGTGATAATGCATTGTCAAACCGATGGAAGTTTGGTTATCGGCGACACGAATGACAACCAAGCACGAATTGCCGCCGATGCTGCCGCTGAAAACGACGACGGATGGATTACTTTCGCGGTTGATTACGGAGAATACATGCAAAAGCTTGATCCCAGCGAAGACATTCAGGTTTATGACGTTGTAGGCGTCAAAAACGGGAAAATCACGAAGAACACCGATGGCGCAACGATGTTCATGTTAACCTCGACCAGGGCTGGATTAAGGGGCGGCGCTCCGATGTACGAGGAGGGAATAAGCACAAATAGGCAACGGGATCCCAACTGGATGGTGGCAGCGTTTATTGGTCAAGTGCCGGTGCTTGTAGGGGGGCCCGTTAATGAGGGTGATTACATCATTCCTTCCGGTAAACATGACGGCCGAGCGACTGCGATTGGAAAAGGTGCGATTACCCAAGAGCAATTTAATCAGGTCATTGGCATAGCGCTTGAAGACAGCATTGATCCTGTTTACGAGATCATGAACCCAATCACTGGCCAGCCATACAGCCCAAGTTCCGACTTTGAGATCGACCGCGAGCTCTTCAAACTGAATCAGCGAAAGGGTTCAGCCCGTATCATCAATGTGGCCGTTGGAAGAGATACCCCATTGCCTCTCTATGTTGACGTTTCCGGTCGGTTGATGTTTGGCAATCAGCCGTTGAGCTCTGATACAAGCATGAGCGGAGAAACCATTATTGTTGAGTCATCTGGCAGTGGAACAACACAGGTAATCTCGGGAACCGTCGACGTCCTCGGAACTTTGGCTAATGCCGCTTTGACTCAAGTCCAGACGCTTTGGGCGAAAGGGGACATCATCGCCGAAGGGGTGAAGAAGACATATTATACAATGTCAAATTTCAAAATCCAAATGACAAATCAATTCCAAAATCTAAATGACTTAATTGCAAACTGGGGTTCAAGAAGTATTGAAATAGCGGCAGACGCAGATGAACAGACGAAGTCATTGTTCAGCGGGAACGGGGCGCAGGCGGCGGAGCAGTCCAAGACCGATCTTACCGAGAACGGCGCGTATCTGGCAACCTACGGAGTGGATTCGACAAGAGGGGAGATACAGTTGAGCGGTTCATCGGAAATAACCGGCGGGGAAGCAAAAATATTCTTTGACTTCTCGTTCAGTTCGGTGATATCGCCCGATGTCCCATTGAAAGTGCTTCTCACGCCGACGACGAATATGCAGGGACAACTGTATGTTGCCAACAAAACGCCTTACGGTTTCGTGGTCAGGTCAATAAACGGCCCGGGTGATGGCAAATTTGACTGGCTGGTGATAGCGAGAAGGAAGGGATTTGAAGGACAAGATGCGGCGGCAATTACCAATGACCAATTACCAATTTCCAATGAATCTTCAAGTTCCAATGAGCCAATAACGGAAACAGCCAGCGGTTCAGAGGAGACAATAACCCAAAGTCCGACGGAAGAGACGGCATCATCAAGCGAGGAAACCCTTGAACCGGAGCCAAGTCCCGAACCTACACCTGAATCTACGGCCGAGTCAACCACAACCGAAACTACTACCGAGGAGCCAAGCCCATCCCCGACACCCGAACCTACACCAGAACTAACCCCCGAACCAACGCCAAGTTCGTCAGAATCGCCGACTCCTGAAGCTACACTCGAGCCATCTCCAGCGCCCGAAGTTGAATAATGGCCAAAAAATTGATATACTATTGGAATGACACTATCCAATGATTCCATATCAAAATTAAAGGGTTTAGGAGTCAAAATTGTTTATTTATTTGGCTCAAGAGCGACCGGTACGGCTCTGGAAAATTCCGACTACGATATAGGCGTTGTTTTTTCTGATGGCGGGAGAACCTTGACTGATAACCCTTCTTTGTTTACCGATATTTACCGGATTTTAAGCAATGATTTTCCGGACCAAATTAAGGGGTCAAAACCGGATATATCTTTTCTGCAGCGGGCTAACGCCGCTTTAGAAATGACTGCCGTGTCAGAAGGCATAGTTTTGTTTGAAGACGACCCGGTGTTTCGGGCTGATTATGAAGAGTCGGTTGTTAAAAGATATGACGACTACCTGCCTCTTAAAAGAAAATACGAAGAGGTTACGTTTTCCGCCTTTACCAATGTATAAAGTTCCTTTATCAAAAACAAAAATTGAAACCAAGTTGGCCATTATCAGGGAAGCTACTTTTGAATTGAGGAAATTAGGAGACAACTGCCCTCAAGAAGAATTTCTTTCTAACAAAGAAAAGTTTGCCGTTGCCGAACATTATTTAAGGCGGGCGCTGGAAGCCGTTTTTGATATCGGCGGCCATATAATATCGCGCTTTACTTATTCACCGGGCAAGAGGCCAAAATCAATGAAAGAAATCGCTTTGGAACTGGGAGAGAGAGGAGTTGTTGACCGAAAATTTGCTGAAGACAAATTAGTTGAAATGGCTGGTTATCGCAATCGTCTCGTTCATTTTTATGAGGAGATCACTCCAAAAGAGTTATATCAAATCATCACCCAGGACCTTAATGATCTGGAAATTTTTGCTAGATCTGTAATAGAAGTAGTCAATAGTCCTGAAAATATCGACTTAAGTATCGAGGATTAAAGAGAAGAAGAAAGATATAGTTATCCACAGGTTGGGTATGGCAAAATTGAACACATCGGTTATAATTTGATTAACAATTAAATCAGTATTTCAGCGCTTATATATCTGACAATGGAATGTTCGGGTAGATAAGGTTCAAATGCTGGAAACAAATGGACATCGACCTTTCAGGGGGGATATCCGAAGGAATGGAATCCACCCAAGACGAAGATGCGATATATCGAGATGGCGATATATCGAGCGACGCGACTCTTTACAACAGAGTGGCGGTTTGGGCTTTATACTTAGGGGCGTTTCTTATGCCTCTTTTATTTTTGCCCTGGACCACCAGCGTTCTGGAGCTGAACAAGCAGATATTTCTTGTCGCCGTCTCGGGCGCGGCTCTCATCGCTTGGCTTTTGGGCATAGTTATAAGCGGCAAGTTGTCCTGGCGGGGAAACAGTTTGAACAGCGGCGTGGCGGCCTTTTTGGGGGCGACGCTTCTTGCTACCCTGTTTTCAATAGCCAAATTCAAAAGCTTAATGGGTCTGTCAGGCAGTTTGAGCGATTCTCTGCTGACCATAACGGCTCTCTCCATTTTCTACATTGTCGCGGTGAACGTGATAGACGACAAAGGAAAGAAACTGGTACTGCTGGTGGCGTCTTCAACCGCGCTGGCTCTTCTTTTCGGCTTGCTGAATATGCTGGGAATAGGGATATTCCGATATTTCGATTTATCGATATTTCGTTTTGCCGCTGAAAGAAGTTTCAACACCGTCGGTTCTCTGAACAGCTTGGGCCTACTGGCCGCGGTGAGCTTGCCCTTATTTAGTAAGTTAAAGATATCGACATTTCGAAATTTCGATGTGTCGAGATTGGGGGTCATACTGGCGCTTGTCATCTTGGTCATTCTGAATTGGTGGGCGCTCTGGACCGTGGCTATCGCCGGCATGGTCGCGACGATAGCGTTCGGAAGCGTCAACAAGGAAAATTTCAGGATATCAAGATTCCTGATGCCGATGACGGTGATAGTATTAGCCGTATTTTTAATGGTGGTCAACTTCAATC
>CAZFTW010000006.1:5710-17336 GCA_964521925.1 uncultured Candidatus Saccharibacteria bacterium
CCCCGCCGTTAAAAGCAACTTGCCGATAGAGATAGCGCCGTCACAAGGATTGTCCTGGGATGTCGCCTTCAAAGCGTTCAAGGAGAATCTCGCCTTCGGCTACGGACCGGAGAATTTCTCGTTGGCTTTCGACCAATACGGCGCGTCGAGCTTGGCCAATACCACTCTCTCAACTGCTAAATTCTTTGACGCCACTTCGGAGTTTTTCACTTTGGCAGTGCAGGGCGGGCTCGTTGCCCTGCTGGCGCTTTTATATCTTCTCGGCAGTGTGGTCTGGATGGCCGTGAAAAGGGTCCGCCACAGCGAGCTTTCAAAACGGGTAGAAGGGACTTTGGCATCTCTAGCCGCGGTTATGGTGGCGACGTTCTTTTATCCGTTTAACATCACTTTAATGTTCGCTTGGTACACCTTGATGGCCTTGGCCGTACTGATGCTGTGGGGCGAAGAAAAAAGGGAATTTCAGATCGAGCAAAGCACTTCTCTGTCGCTCATCTCTTCGCTTGGATTCATCGGCGGATTGGTCCTGGTCCTGGTCGGCGCTTACTTTAGCAGTACTTCTTATATTGCCGACCTGCGCTATGCTCAGGCCGTGGCCAGTGAGAACCGTGACGAAGCAATTGAAACGCTTACCCGAGCCATAAACTGGAACGACAAAGACGACCGATACTACCGCGTCGCTTCCCAGGCGGCATTGGATCTTTTAGCCGAAGAGTTAAACAAGCCGTCCACCAGCGCAGACAGGGCGGCAAAAATACAGAATTATATCGTCTCGTCGATCAACTTAGCTCGTAGAGCCACCGAGGTTGCGCCGAGAGAAGCCAATAATTGGGCGAATCTGGGGGCGGTGTATCGGAACCTCTTGGGGCTGGTTGACGGAGTGGAGGGACTGGCTGAAAATTCTTACCTGAAAGCTGCCGAGCTAAGGCCGGGAGACCCCTCATTCTATAGCCAAATCGGCTCTCTTTATCTTTCCAGCGCAGAGTTGTCCAGGAGCTTAGCCGCCGGAGGCGGAGCCAGTGCTTCCAGGTTCCAAGCGGCCATTGCCCCGGCTCTTGAAAAGGCGGAACAGAACTACAAGAAGGCTATTGAGCTCTCAAATAATTTCGGAACGGCTATCTATAACTTGGGAATTGTATATGACAGGCAGGGCAAGCTTAACGAAGCCATAGTCCAGCTTGAAAAAATAGTTCCGTTCAACAGCAACCAGCCGGGATTGGCATTTGAGCTTGGATTGCTGTATTATCGGGCAGGACAAAAAGACAAAGCTTTCAACGAGCTCCAAAGAGCGGTGCTCTTGTCGCCGGATTACGCCAACGCAAGATGGTATCTCGCGCTGATATATGAAGAAAGAAAACAACTTGACCAAGCCATTGAGCAGCTGGAAAGAATATTAAATATTGAAGTTAATAAGAATAATGAGGTTGTACTCAATAAACTTAATGAGTTGCGAGCTGGCCGGATAAGCATTCCTCCGGCTAGGGTTCTCGATCAGGAACCGCTATAAAATTATGAGAATTACGAATTACGAATTAGGAATTATGGACTGGAAAACAATCGCTGCTATGGCAGCGATTGTTTTAATTGTTTGGTTCGGTTTTATTATTCTTCGGTCGCCATTGACGGTCTCAAAAGAAGTAATAATAAAAGACGGACAAAGCGTTTCCGCGATAGCGGAAACGCTCAAGGACGCGGGAATTATAGGCAATAAGTTTGTTTTTATTGGATACGCGCTGGTTACCGGCAATGAGAGGAAACTCCAAGCCGGCCGATATATTTTCAAACCAGGGGTGACAATGCCGGTGATAGTGAGTTCCATGACGGAAGGATTTGCCGAATCGGACGATGTCGTAGTAACGATACCTGAAGGATTCAACGTTTTTGACATTGACAAGCGGCTGGCTTCTGTCGGACTGACGGAGGAGGGCGAATTCGCAAAAAAATACCAGAGCGATGAAGGGCAATTTTTCCCCGATACTTACCGGTTCAAAAGGGAAGGGGAAACGGCGGATACCATGGCCGAAAAGATGAAGAATCATTTGAACCTGAAGTTTGAGGACTTATCGGTGGTTTTGAGCACCTTGGTCTTGCAGGATACTTTATTAAAAGCATCGATATTGGAAAAAGAAGCCCGCAGAGAAGAAGATATGCGTCTTGTTGCCGGCGTAATAGAGAACCGGCTGAACAGGGGCATGCTTCTGCAGATAGACGCCACTGTTTCTTACGGCGCCTGCTTGAGAGATTTACAAGTCAGACTTGTAAAAGTGTATAAATACTGCGATGTGAGCCAAGTGCCGGTCGGGGCGGAGATCAAAATAGACGGGCCGTATAATACCTATACCCGCGCGGGGCTTCCACCCGGGCCCATAGCCAACCCGGGAATTACGGCGATACAGGCGGTGCTGGACCCGACCAAAAGCGATTATCTGTATTATCTGTCCACTCGCGACGGAAGCCGGGTAATTTTCTCCAAAACGGCAGCCGAACACGCGGCTAACAGGAGGAAATATCTGGGACTATAAATCCAAATTTCTAATGACAAATGTCAAATCAAGCCCAAATGACTAAATTTTTGGATTTTGGATTTTAATCATTGATTTGTCATTAGGATTTTGTCATTTGACATTTATGATAGCTCTGCTATCATGGTAGAATATTACCGTAGACAGGGCGCAAACCCGCCTAAGTTTTGCGAAGCAAAATTTTGGCGGGCAAACAATAAGTCGCCCCGAGGTTATGAAAATCGCCGATTTAGGGCGGTCTCATGAGGTAGAACTACGGAATGGTAGTTTTTTGTTAGTTTTTGTCCGAGAGTGGAACGATCGGTTACAAAAAGTAACCCCGCCCTCTATGCATTTCACTTACGTTGTAAAGCTTCAAATCAGAAGCTTTAGCCAGAACTCGCGAGAAGAAACTGAAGTATTATGGCAGTGCTTGGCGAGCTTTGAAGAAAAGAATAAGTGCTTAGAGGGCGGGGTACTAGAATTTATACCTGCTCGCTTCGCTCACAGACAAATTCTGTATGAAAAGTAAAACACAGAAGAGCCAAGACCTGAAAAAGCTGAAGGACAAGTTGCCCAAGTCCAAGATAACCATCTTTACCACCTTTTCGAGGGCGGGGGAGAAGGGGTTGTCCGTAGCCCAGATGAGGGAGTTGAAGAATTCTGTCAGGGGTTCGACAGAGTTCCTTGGCGGGCTAAAGCACCGCCAGGAGACCACTCCGAGAACCGACTATTTTGTCACCAAAAAGTCGCTCATAGAGAAGGCGCTCAAAGACCTTAACTATGACGGGGTGGACGTCTATGGCATCATCGGTTCTATGGGCGTTATATTTTCAGATGATGACGCCTATGCTGTTTCCAAGAAGGTTTACGAATTCTCCAGGAAGAACCCTGCCTTGCAGTTCTTCGGAGCATTGTTCGAGAACAACTTCCTGGACAAAGAAGCATTCCTCGAGCTGGCCAAGATGCCTTCCCGAGAAGTGCTCATAGGCCGATTGGTCGGAATGCTGACATATCCGATACGAGGGTTGGCGGTAGTAATGCATGAGGTAGCGAACACAAAAGTTTAATTTACCATTTACCAATTTCCATTCATTTAATCATTGATTCAATGACTCATTGGATAAATAAATGGCAAATGGAAAATGATAACTGGAAAATATTATGGCAATCAATAAAGAAGAATTTATACAGCAAATTGAGTCCATGTCCGTTACCGAGTTGAATGACCTGGTAAAGGCATTGGAGGAGAAGTTTGGCGTATCGGCCGCGGCCTTTGCCGCTTCCGCCGGTCCCGCTGCCGGAGCCGCTGAAGCGGGCGAGGAGAAGGATTCCTTTACGGTAGTCCTTAAAGACGCCGGTGCGGCCAAGATACAGGTCATCAAGGTATTAAGAGAAGTGACCGGACTCGGCCTCAAAGAAGCCAAGGAGATGACTGACAAAGTCCCAACCAACGTCAAAGAAGGCGTAAAGAAGGCCGACGCGGACGAGTTGAAAGCAAAGTTGGAATCAGCAGGAGCTGTGGTGGAATTAAAGTAAGAAGTCCCGATTTACTTTGCGCAAAGCGCAATTAGTAAATCGAGGATCCTCGATTTTGTAAACAAAATCGGGACCGCCGGAGCAATAGTGGAGCTCAAATAAAAACAGCCCTTCGGGGCTGTTTTTGCTTTGCTTCTTTTTCCGTCTCCGCCCCAATCTCCCCTCTATCACGACTCCGCAATGCGAACAAAATGGGGTCTCATTTCATAAATATGCGAGAGCGCTTCGCTATGTTCGCATATTTAATCATTCGACCCCTATTTTGATTACCCCATTGCTGCGTGGAGTGATATCGGAGAGACCGGGGCAGAGGGCTTTAAGCTACAAAGCCAAGCGGAAGGCCCGATACCATTCTTCCAGACCCGCAACAGGCGGGCTTGGTGTCCACGCCGGAGTTTATGCTTCGTGCCAAACAGAACAACAGGCTCTCCGTCTGATGAGTATCTAAATCTCACAACATTTGGAAACGGCAGGCTGGACCCGCCGTGGTGAGGACAAGTGGAGATTGCCGACAGAGTTCCCAAGGAGTGTCTTGGGAGCCCACTCCGGGACTGGAGCAATCGGAACGGGCTGGAAAATGGCGTTGGGCCGGAGCGACCTATTTAACTTTCCATGTTTTGTTGTCTTCTGTGGTGAAGTAGACGGTCTCGTCCTGGTCGAGATAGGCCTCGTTGAATGAACCATTGACGCTTACCTTGAGGGTTCTGACCAACGAGCCGTTGTCTTTGGACAAAATGTATATTCGGCCGAGGTCTTTGTTTATCAGGTAGAGGTTCTTGGAATCCTTGGTGGTGGCCAGCACTCCCTTATTGCCCGAGAGAATAAAGGTGTTGTATTCTCCCGTCTTTTCTCCACGGTAGTAAACGGCGAGCACTCCGGAATCGTTCATAGTGTAAATACGTCCGTCCACGGCAACCATGGAAGAGTTGGGTGGCAGGGTGCCTGACTTTAGCCATGATTCGGCCTGCTTCTTGCCTGATTTGGTAACGTCGGAAACTTTAACAATGCTGTCGCCGGCCAAGGCGTAGAGGTTATCTTCGTATATATCGAAAGCAACGGGGGAGTTGATGCCGAATTCGTTGGCTTGGAGCCGGGCCGACTGGGCGTTCATCATCGTCACTTTCTGGTGCAATCCGTCCGGAAGCATGTCAACCAATGCCGGCGAGACCTCGGTGGCCTGGTCGATGCTGTCGAGTGTCTCGAGCAACTCTATCCTTGCCTCCTCGGTCTTATCCGATGAGGACTGGGCCAATGAACCGAGGGAACCGGATAATATCTGGCGGGCGCCCAGGATGTCATTCTGGCTTATCTTGGTCTTGGCGAGCTTCAACGAATCCCTGGCCTGCTCGATAGCGCTTGCCGCTTGTCTTTCAGCGGGACTCAAAAGGAATAATGATTTTACGGCTACCGTTACGGCAATGATTATCCCTATCAATGTCAGGAACAGCACCAGCTTGTTATGAAACCGGGGCATGAACGGGCGGACTTTGTTGAATGCGGCCTGGATAATATTGAGCTTCTTTCCGAGGGAGAATTCGCTTCTGATTATCCGTGGGAGATCGGGTTCAGCCGGTTCTTCTTCAACCGTAACTGTTCTGAAGAGTTCTTTGACCTTTTTTGAAGTGAGCTGGACTGCAGGAACTTCCGATGACGCCTCGGCTTCAGTTTCCGGTTCCGGAGCCGGTGCGGCCTTTGCCTTAGGCGTTAAGGCGGGTTCTTTCGATTTTTCCAGATCTATGTAGACCGCGGCGCATGAGAAATCCGGCTTTTCTTCTTTGATAGTGTTGAGCTTTTCAACTATCTGTTCTCCATTAAGCTTCAGAAGATATTCTTTCAGATATTTCTCTCTAGCCGTGATGAGCCGGCCCGGGTAATAGGCGAATATCTTGTCTCCTTTCGTGACCTTGCCCGAGATGACATGGGAGAATTCTTTTTCCTGGACGCGTTCTTTGGTGAATAGATCAACGTTATTAAGGATGTCGATATTTTTGTCTTCGCGAGAAAGGATTATCTTGAACTTGCCCAGCTTGGAGATGTTTATCTGCTCGCCGGCGATGGCGAAGATGCCGATGTTGATCCGGATGTCTTTGTTGGTGAAGAACTCGCCGATAACGTCATTTATCTTTTTAAGAGCAAGAGAAAAGGCCTCTTTCGGGGCCAGGTCCGGATTAGAATAATATTCTCTTTTGGCCAGGGAAGCGACGAGGTTGGTGACATAGGTGACGTCGTTCTCGCTTGCCGGTGCTTCCCCGGTGGTTCCGGGCATCTGGACCCCGCCCTTGCCGGCAAGAGCGGGGTGGACGTTGCCGACCAAATAAAGATTACCGAGCTTTCTTCTGGAATCGTCGGCCTCGGAATCGTAGGCGAAAAGGTCAAGGTGGCCTTCTTTGCCACTATCTTTATGGAGTATTTCTGTCGCTGTCGGTTTGAGATATATCCGTTCCAAGGGATTGAAAGTTTAGATACGTTTAGGTAAACTATTACTCAATAATTGTAGTTTATTATCTTCTCGGATGTCAATGAATAAGTCAAACCCCGCCCTTGAAAAAGATAAGGCACACTATGTGTATGTTCTAAAAATGAGCAACGGAGAGCTATATATCGGTTTTACACACGATTTAAAGAACAGATTGGAACAACACAAAGGGGGAAGAATAATCACGACTAGGAAATATTTACCCGTGAGGTTAGTTTATTACGAATGTTATGCTTCAATATACGATGCCAAGCAAAGAGAAAAGATGATAAAAAAGTTTGGAAGTACCTATAGCCATTTGAAGAATAGAATTTTAAATAGTATAAAATAGCATGTCAGAAAAATCTTTTTCAAGAGCGGGGTCAAAGGATGTGCTGGACATACTGTTCGGTTCGAGGATAAGGGTGAAAGTCCTGAAATTTTTGTTCAGGAATTATCCTAATGATTTTGCGGCCTCGGAACTGACCAAGAGGATACAGGAGCCCGGTCCCGCCACCAGAAAAGAAGTTGCCCTGCTTGCCAAGATAAAATTGATAAAAAAGAGCACTCTTGGACGCTATGCGCTGAATCCCAACTTCGAATTCTTCGGCGAGCTCAAGGAACTGATAATGAAATCATCGCCGGCCGAAAAGGACCGCCTGGTCAGGCGTATCTACAAACTTGGCAGGATAAAACTGGCCTTGCTTTCGGGAATATTCCTGACCAACAACAATGCCGCTTCCGGAAATGACAACTCCGTTGCTGACCTCTTTATCGTCGGGGACGATATAAGCAAGGAAAGGTTGCGGTCTTTCCTCAAGGCGCTTGAAGCCGAAGTGGGGAGGGAAGTGCGCCTCTCGATAATGGACAAAGAGGAATTCGAATATCGCTACGGCATGTTCGACCGGTTTGTCCGGGTGATGCTCGAAAGCCCCCATGAAAAAATTATCAATAAACTCGGGTTATAAGGGCGGTTAGCTCAGCGGTAGAGCACTGCATTCACATTGCAGGGGTCATAGGTTCAAATCCTATACCGCCCACCAAAACCACACTTCCCGGTTTTTATTTCCTCAGTATCGTTCATAGTTACATGAATTAGTATCGATCTGAGTTATACCTTTCAATTACCACTCTCCTTCTGTTTACATAATCAACGCATTCTGAAATCTGACTTTCGAGAGCGCCGACAGCCGAGGCCGCCTCGGTATACTGATCGCCCATACTTAACAACCGCTTCTTTAATAAATCGCTATTGTCTCCCATTTCGTTGAGCCTAAAACCAACTCGACTTAAATTTTGCTCATCATCTCTCGGCATTTCACCACGGCTTCTTTCGCCCATATTTCTCAGAGTAGTTCTAATCAGATTAGCAGCATCTATAATTTCCTCGGAGTTAATTTTTCCACCCATAATACTCTCACGAAGCCTTGTAGCTCCTCCTGAAAGAACAGACATTTCTCTGTCGTCAAAAAGTGAATTATATCCTTCTTGATCTCGCTCTCTTAAAACATGTCTTAAACCATCCACTCTTTCCGCAAGCTCCTCAACATTTTGTCTGGTAATCGCCCCAAGGGCTTCCCTGTCTTTATCCGGCAGTTGTTCAGCGTTAACTTCAACCGATTCTTCGGGGGCTTTGTCTTGTTCTTTAGTAATCTGCGGTAGGCCTTCGAGTTTCACAATTTTAATTTAACACATTGGTAATAAAAACAAATAAACGCCAACTTTGACAAAATGCTATTTTAAAAGTATAATAGCACTATTGTTTTGAGGTACTGCGGCAGAGCCGCAAGGAGGGCAGAGATGGACTTGGCATTTTGCCTTAGCGTCACTGCCGCATTGGTGCAGGTGACGGGGTTCGTTCTTTACAACAAGAACCTTTTTCTGGGGCTTACTAAGCCGAACTTCGTGACATGGGCCCTGTGTACTTTTCTGACAGTGCTCAACTTTACCAGCTATCGCGACATGAGCGGGGACTTGGTGAAGAGCATTCTCCCGACGGTCAGTTCTTTCGCTTGCATTCTGACCTTCGTTTTCATTCTGTTCAGGGAGAAGAGATTCGGCACCAACGTCTGGGACGGGACAGCGTTGGTTATCGGGCTTATTTCGGGGTTTGCATGGTGGTGGTACCATTCTCCCACTTATGGCAACCTTGTTCTCCAGGCCGCAATTGCCGTCGCGTTCGTGCCGACGTTCAGGGGGGTTTGGAGGAATCCTTCCAACGAGCGGGCTCTCCCGTGGTATATCTGGAGCTCCGCTTACATCCTGCTCTTAGCTGTGGTGTTCCTTAAGTGGACAGGTCAATACCAGGATCTGGCCTACCCGGTCAACTGCTTCATTCTCCATGCGGCAGTCGGCATCATGGCCAGCACCAGAAGGGTTCCGGCTCCTGCCGGTATTAAAAGCCGGGCCTAAGAAGCCCGGAGCCCGCCGCAATGGCGGGCTTTAAATTTGTCAAAAACCTGAAAATAGTTTATAAAATAGCATCTGTTCGTTGAAAAGGAGCGGCTATGATAGTCACTCTGACTGGCGGATCCGGCAGTGAAAAGTCCACTGTTGGAGAGTGGTTGAGGAAGCGCCTTGACGACGCCCTAAAGCCCGTCATAAGCATTACTACCAGAGAACGCAGGGAAGCGGACCCCCAAGGGGAATACGCCTACGTCTCGAGAGAAGAGTTCGCGAGATTGAAGAGAGAGGGCAAGTTCATTTGGGACGTGTGTCCATACGGAACTGACCTGTATGGAACGATGTACGATTCCTTGAAAGAGACGAACAGCGAACCCGACACCATCTTTTTGATGATCCTAGAGCAGGATGCCGTAAGAACGCTTTACCTTCATGCGGAAAGATTGGGCCTGAAGATCGCTTCATACTACATTCTCTCTCCGCCGGAGGATGAACTCCGCCGACGGCTCGAAAAAAGAGCCAGACACGAGAGGGACAAAAAGGTTTCCAAAATGAGGGCTGGAGGTCAGCCCGAACCCGATATTTGGGAGTGGTTGGTCCAGCAGAGGGGAACGGACCAGGTTGAACTGGAAGGAAGGATTGCGGGTTCACGCGCATGGGACGCCCGGGCGCTGGAATCCGTGATTCCTTACACATTCGTGAGGAATGACCAGGATGATACCGGTCTGATAGCCGCGGCAACAATAGCCACGGAGATTGTTGAGAGAATGTCGGCCTAGTCCCCTAAATTAGCCTAAATCCCTGGCGCGATGCCAGGGATTTTTAATTTAGGCAAAGGCATTCGGATGAAAGTGTAGACTCTACTCTAAGTCCGAATGCCAAAGCATAAATTAAAAATAACCGCATTCCGAAGGGTTGTTGCTAAAATTGCCCGACTCTTCGTTGCTCCTCGTTCACATATTCCCGATATGCTCGCTTGTCGCGCCTGGATTCGGGCGATTTTAGCTAACAACGCGCCAAGAGCTTAGGCTAAATTAGGGGACCCAGCCCGACTTTTGATTTTTATACACTCCGAGATATCCACATTGCGCAAATGAAAGGATGGGGTATATACTTATCAGGTAAGTGGTGAATTGTGGATAGAAGTGTTAATAACTCACGTTATCTGTTGATAACTCGCGGATAATCGCAGATTTATACGCAGATAAAGCGGATAAAAAATCGGCGTAAATCAGCGTTTAATCAGCGTGAATCAGCGTAGCACGATAGTGCTGATTGGTGAATACAAGCATAATCTGGATCCCAAGAAACGGCTCGCCATCCCGTCTAAGTTCAGGAAGGAGCTGGGGGATGGGGCAGTTCTAACCAAAGGTCTCGACGGCTGCTTGTTTATCTTTCCTTCCAAGAACTGGGCGCCGTTCGCGGAGATGCTCGGGGGACTATCCATAGGCAAGCAGGATACCAGGGCGTTTGCGAGATTGTTTCTGTCCGGTGCGGTGGAAGTCGAGTTCGACTCCTTGGGCAGAATTCTGATACCGGACAATTTGAAAGATTACGCAGGTTTGGAAAAGTCGGTTGTGGTAGCCGGATTGTTCAACCGCCTGGAGATATGGGACGACAAGAAGTGGAACGGCTACAAATCAAATTTAGAAAAAAATTCCGATAAGATCGCCGAGAAGTTGGGAGAATTGGGGCTGATTTAACTGCTATATTGTTATATTGCTAAATTGCTAACAATGTAACAATGAAACAATTTAACAATGTAAATGGAAATTCATATCCCAGTTCTTGTAAAAGAAGTTATAGAGTATCTAGCGATTAAACCAGGTGCCAAGATAGTGGACGCCACCTTGGATGGCGGCGGACACACCAAAGCGATATTTGAGGCCCAGCCGGAAGCGAAGGTCCTCGGCATCGAGTGGGACCCGAAACTTTTTGATGAGGTCTCGGCCGGCCTTAAAGATAAGGCCAACATGATATTGGTGAACGACAGCTACACCAATATGGCGAAGATCATCCAAGAGCATGATTTTATGCCCGACGGAATTCTTTTCGACCTCGGATTGTCCTCCTGGCATTACGAGAACAGCGGCAGGGGATTTTCTTTCTTGAGGGATGAATATCTGGATATGAGGTTCAACTCCGAAAGCGGGGAACCCGATGCTTCTCAATTTATAAATACTGCCAGCCGGGAAGACCTTGAAAGGACCATCCGTGAATACGGAGAAGAAGGATTCTCCAAACAGATTGCCGACGTGATCATCCAGGCCAGGAGGGTGAAACCAATTACCAGGACGGGGGAGCTGGTGGAAGTGATAAGCCAAGCGGTGCCCGAATGGTATAAACATAAGAAGCTCCACTTTGCGACCAAGACCTTCCAGGCATTGAGAATAGCCGTGAATCACGAACTGGAGAATGTCGAGAAGGGCCTGAAGGCGGCCATTGATGCGCTGAAACCGGGAGGACGGCTGGTGGTCATATCCTTTCAGGGGCTGGAGGACAAGATAGTAAAAAATATTTTCCGCGATAAAAATAAAGAAGGAATCGTAAAATTTGTGGTCAAGGGAACGGTGAAGCCGTCCTGGGCGGAGACCAGAAGCAACCCGCGAAGCAGGAGTGCGAAGATGAAGATAGTTGAGAAGTTATAAAGTGTCCCGATTTTGTCCGCTTTGCGGATACAAAATCGAGGATCCTCGATTTACTAATTGCGCTTTGCGCAAAGTAAATCGGG
>CAZFTW010000007.1:0-9325 GCA_964521925.1 uncultured Candidatus Saccharibacteria bacterium
AATCAGAGAGCTCCTTTGTTTTTAACACCAACTCATTGGCGACTGTCTTGTTTGGAGTTTGGACGGTCAATGACCCCTTCTCGGCATTGTAGTTTATGTCGAATTTGATATTGCCGGCCTCCGGGAAACTTTCTTTTATAAACCGGGAAAACGCCCTGTTTACCCTTTCTGTCTCTTCTCCTGATTTTGTTATGCCTTTTTCCCTTCTTTCTATTGCTCCTGTCAGGTCTCTGAACATGCGATAATAGTCCGCGAACGAAGTGAGTGGCTACTATTATCAGCACCCCGCCCTCTACGCTCTGCCGTCTGCTTAGAGGGCGGGGTAACTTTTTGTAGCCAATCGCTGCGCGATTGGACAAAAACTTAATTTCTTAGGGGCATAATAAGATAGACGAGATCTTTCCTGTTATTGCTCGGCCTTAAAACCAGAGGGCTCCCTTGTCCGGTGTATTCAAGCATGACTTCGTCGGTATCCATTATTTTAAGCCCGTCCAATATGTAGTGGTAGTTAAGAGATATCTCAAAGGGCTCGTTTTTAAGTTTTGACACCACGGCAGTTTCTATTTCTCCCTTATCCGAGTTTTTTGCCGTAATATTAGTTTTAGTTTCTGCGCATTGTATTTTCACGTCGGCTATATTCGAAGAGAAAAGGCCGGCCAGACGGACATTCTTTTCCAGCTCCGCTTTGTTTATGATCACCCTGGATACGAACTTATCAGGAATGACCTTGCTGTAGTCAGGGTAGTTGCCATCGATCAGACGAGATACCATTTCAAAGTCATCATTGGAAAAAGATATCTGGTTTTCGCTCAAGCTGACCACTATTTCTCCTTCCAGCTCCCCGGCTATTCTGGCAAGCTCTAAAACCGTATTCCTCGGCATAATAAAGGCCTGCTTTGAAGAGTTTTTAAAATCCACCTGTTTTTCGGTCAGACGAAAACTATCGGTCGAAGCAAAAACTATCTTTTCACTGTTAAAATTAATGTAGATACCGGCCAATTCCGGCCTTGCTTCGGACACGGAAGCGGAGTCAATTACCGACATCAAGGCATTTTTTAACGCTTTGACGGGCATGACAGCCAGGGGTTTGTTTTTTATTTTAGGGATTATGGGAAAATCCTTCGCATCAAAACCCAGTATCTGGGTTTTGTAGTTCTCCGAATTCAAACTCAAGATGTTGTTTCTTACGCTAAGAGTTATTTTTTCATCGCTTACGCTTCCGGTAAAATCAGAAATTATCCGGGCCGGTACTGCCACCTGTCCCACCTCCTCTATTTTGGCGCCTATCACATAGTTGATCCCTATCTCAAGATTTGTGGCCGATAACCTTAAGCGGCCATTATCGGTCTTGAGAAGAATATTACTCAAGATAGGAAGTGTCGCGTTTTTAGCGACAACTTTTTCAACAACACTCAGTGCTTTTTTAAAATTTTTCTGATTTACAACAATTTTCATCCCGTTAGAAGTAATGCAAAGCACGTATTACTACCGTGCGGTGCCATATACTGTTAATTGTTATTTTATTGATATTCATATTTATCTGACCCGTTAGGGTTACTTCTAACGGGATTCATATTTATATATTAAGAATAATTAATTTATATGACTTATTACTTATTATTAATACTGTGGAAATGTGGAAATGTGTCTGGTTCCCTCTCTGTGTTTTGTATATTCTCATTTGTTAATAAGATACTTACTACCGACTTATAAAAATCTATAACTACCGGATACTAAAAATTAATAACAAATTTATCAACAAACTATAGTCAGGGTTATACTACTTTTCAAAAGAATTATAAACACGCTCTTTTATTAAAACCAGCTCTTGTTTCAGCTCGTCGTTGACGGACGTCTCCTCTCTTATTTTCTCACAGGCGTGAATAACGGTCGAGTGGTCCCTACCCCCAAGTTTTTGACCTATCTCGGGGAAGGAAAGCTTTGTCTCTTCTCTTAACAGGAACATAGCCACTTGTCTTGGTTTCACCACCTCTTTCTTGCGGCTTCTTTTTAGGAGGTCGTTCGAAGAAATGCTGTAGAAATCGGCAACTGATTTCAATATTACCTGCGGCGAGGTCTTCCTGTAAGGGGTATTTAGGTAGGTATTTAGGATATTTTTGACCTCTTTCAGGTCGGGTACCCGGTTGTATATTTGGCTAAAAGCTAAAACCCTATTAAGTGCGCCTTCGAGCTCTCTGACGTTTTTCTGAATATGGGTCGCGATATAGGCCAGAATATCATCTTCGAGAGCGGAGCTTTTTTCGGAGACCTTCAGTTTTAAAATAGCCAATCTGGTCTCGAAGTCCGGAGCTCCGACGTCGGCTATCATGCCGCCCTGAAACCTGGAACGCAAGCGCTCTTCCAGGGCCGGGATCGCTTGAGGCGGCCGGTCAGAAGACAGCAGTATCTGTTTGTTGCGTCCGTAGAGCTCGTTGAAGGTCGAGAACACTATATCCTGTGTCTTTACTTTGCCCGCAATGAACTGGACGTCGTCTATCATCAGGAGGTCGAGTTTGGAATATTTGTTCTTCAAGTCCTCGATGGTCTTGTTCCCTATCGCTTCAACGATATCGGCAGTCAGGCGCTCGGCTGAAATGTAGAGAACCTTACGGTCCTTGTTCTCGCTGACGACTTTGTTCCCTATTGCCTGCAGAAGGTGGGTTTTTCCGAGGCCGACCCCTCCATAAAGGAACAAAGGATTGTAGAGCTTGCCCAGTTCTTTAGTTACTCTTAGCGACGCAGCATGCGCCAGTTCGTTATTGGATCCGACCACGAATGAGTCAAAAGCATATTTTTTATTGAGATTGGTCTGTTGATCTATGTCACCATCAAGCGCGGTATCCGTTTTGTTCTCGATCTCACTATCCAGGACCATCTTAGCGAAGTCCTGCTTCATAAGTTCCAGTTTCGGACGCCCAATCGCGTATTTGACCTCTCTTACCTCGGGGGTCAGGTTTCTTATGGAATCAAGTATCCTTCTATTAAATTTATTCTCGAGCCACTCTTTTATGAAACCGTTAGGAACGCTAACTAAAACGCAGTTCTTATCTCGGGAAAGGATTGATGTGTTTTTGAACCAGGTCGTAAAGTTCGCCCTCGTCAAAGACAACTCCATTTCTCCCAGAACCGCTTTCCAGAGTTCCTCGTTGGTCATGAAGAAATTATAGAGATTAATTTATAACTGTCCAAAACAAAATCGTGCACATACTGTGTATAACAGGTGGAAAACTGTTGACCCCGTTAGAAGTAGCCCTAACGGGTTTGCGGGTCAAAAGTTTAGGATAAAAATTCAAAATGCAATTCCACCACCTACCGTCTGACCCTATGTTTACTACTTCTAACGGGGTTGACAATATTGACCCCGCCCTTGAAAAGCAGTGTAGTATAAGTTTTTTGAAAAGTTGTACCGCTGTTCTCATTCTCTGCTTTTCAAAAGCGGGGTTGACAAGAGATAAAAATGATTTAAAAAACAAAATTTTCGGCGCTTGATTAAAATTATCCTAAAAGTTATAATAGTTACTGATGAAATCGACTACTTACAGGCCGAAAAAGAAAAAAAGAAAAGCCACCCACGGGTTCTTGAGGCGAATGAGAACCAAATCGGGCCGGAAAGTCCTGGCCAGAAGGAGGACCAAAGGGAGGAAACGCCTAACGGTTTAAGTTTTTGTCCAAGAGCAAAGCGATTGGTTACAAAAAGTTACCCCGCCCTCTAAGCAGATTCAGGCAGCATAGAGGGCGGGGTGCTGATAATAGTAGCTGCTCGTCAAGCTCGCAGACTATTATCGCATGGCTCTGAATAAAAAAAATCGGCTGAAGAAAAAGAAGGACTTTGAGAGTGTTTTTAAGAAAGGAAAGGCCGTCAAAGGCAATTTTTTATTTGTCAGATATTTGAAGAATAACCTTGGGTTTCCCAGGTTCGCCTTTGTTGTTTCGTCCAAGGTGTCAAAAAAGGCGGTTGTAAGGAACCGGATCAGAAGAACCCTCTCGGAGGCAGTCAGAGTGGGATTAAAAAACATTCAGCCCAGGGATATAATAATAATAGCTGATAAGAAAATGATCGATGTTCCACGGGAGAAGATAATTCAGGACACCGAATCGGTATTAATAAAAATATCATGAATCCCGTTAGAAGTCGCCCTAACGGGTTAAATGAATGAATCCCGTTAGAAATTAATTACGCTTCAAATATAGAGTATGATTAAAATAATAATTACGTTAAGCAGGATATTTCTAACGGGATGAAGAAGATCACTGTAGCATTAATGGGTCTGTATCACCGCAATTCCGGCAAGTTTTGGCTGTCCTCTCCCCTCCTGACCTACTCGAATTGTAAGTTTCATCCGACATGCTCGGAATACACCGCGCAATCTATCAGTAAGTTCGGACTGTTGGCCGGGCTCGCCAGGGGTCTCTGGAGGACCTTGCGCTGTAACCCGTTCTCGAAAGGAGGGGTGGACTTGCCATGACTGGTCCCGTTAGAAGTCGCCCTAACGGGTTAAATGAATGAATCCCGTTAGAAATTAATTACGCTTCAAATATAGAGTATGATTAAAATAATAATTACGTTAAGCAGGATATTTCTAACGGGATGAAATATAGAATAAATAACAATAGTCCTTCTGCGCATAAACCGGTTGACCCCGGACTACGCAGTAGCGACTTCTAACGGGATGACTATATTCAACGAAATATTATTCCGGCCGCTTTTTAACGTCACTGTTTTCTTATACAACATCCTCCCCGGAAATGATTTTGGTCTGGCAATCGTTGTCCTGACCCTTTTCATTAAGCTTATCTTCTACCCCTTAACATCGAAATCGCTTAAGTCGCAGAAGAAACTTGGTCAGTTGAATCCTAGGATCCAGGAGGTAAAAGAAAAATACAAAGACAACCCCAAGGCCCAATCAGAAGCGGTCATGGCTCTGTATCGGGAAAGCGGGGTCAATCCCGTTGCGGGCTGCCTGCCCTTGCTTATCCAGATACCCATTCTTTTGGGTCTCTACCAGGCCTTTATTGCCGGGCTTAAGCCGGAAAGTTTGGTATTTCTTTACGACTTTGTTCAAAAACCGGACGTGATAAACAACATTTCCTTCGGTTTTATAGATATAAACTCAAAAATGCCCTTATTGGCCCTGGCGGCGGGGGGGCTTCAGTTCCTCCAGTCAAAGAACAGCGCCAGCCAGCTTCAGGGGACAGGAACCACCAAGGAAATGAAAGCGCTCAACTCCCAAATGTTGTATTTCTTCCCGGTTATGATAATAATTATTGGTTGGAATTTGCCGGCCGGGCTGGTATTATACTGGTTGGCGACAACAGCATTTTCAATAGTTGAACAGGCATATGCCCAGAAACAGATCAAATAGCCGACCACATGAGTATTTTTTTGGAACAAAACCGAGAACAAATATCGGAAGCCATAAAAAGGATGGTCAGTTTTATGGATCTGGAATGCCAAGTCGAAATTCGTGAAGAACTGAATTCCGACAACCGTGTCGGTCTGGTCGTATCCATGTATACGCCCGACAACGCCCGCTTTTTAATAGGAAAGAACGGACAGAACCTGAAGGCCTTGGAACACCTGGTACGTTCGATGTTCCTGAAAGACAATAAAGATATTGCCGGAATATCGGTGGATGTTAATGACTACAAGAGGTCGCGGGCATCATATGCCATAGATGTCGCCAAACAGGCGGTAACAAAGGTCAGGAACACTCAGAAAGCCGAAGCCCTTTCTCCGATGTCCGCTTATGAAAGAAGAGTCGTCCATATGGAACTTGCCTCCTGCCCGGACATAGCTACCGAAAGCATCGGAGACGAACCCAATCGTAGAATCATAATAAAACCCTATCCCTAATTAGCGACTAGCGATTAGCCAATAGCGAATAGGGGGAATTACTAATGGCTACCTACTAGTGGCTAGTCGCTAATTTCAGGGCATAGAGTTTTCCGTCTATTTCGTTAAGTATTATCAGAAAATCCTCGGTACCGGTAAGCATTAGTTGCTTGGCGGAGATGTTTTTTACCGGAGAGGATAGAAGCTTTTTTGTGCCGTCCATATCCACTCTGTAAATATCCTCGCCTCCCTGGCCGGAGCGGCTAACAGCACAATAGATGTAATCGCTGTTTATACTCCAAGCGCATTTATAAGCCGCGGTTGAGACATCCAGGGCTTTTGGTGACGAAGACAAGACGTCCCCGCCCGCCTGAGTGCCATCAGGCAGTCGGGCGGGTTTTACGAAAAGCATCGGACTGCCGCTTTCTCTGGTTGAATAAAGAAGCTTTGCGCCGCCGGAAGACCAGAGAATGTCCACTTTTCCGGGCTTATCGACAAGTTTGGTTAAATTCCCGGTCAGGGAGAGAAGATAAACGCTGTCTCTGCCGTCGGCGGACGCCTTAAAAGATAAATATTTGTCGGACGGCCAGGAAAGCTCTATGTCGGAAAGGCGGGTTTCAATTATCTTTCTCGGAGAACTGCCGTCGGGAGCGGAAACATAGATGGCGCCGTCAAGACCCAGGGACCGAAGATACGCTATATGCGAACCGTCCGGTGAGAACGCCAGAGACCTGACGGTCCTTCCAAGATCCGTGACCTTGTTTGTCTGGTAATTGTAATACCTGAAGTCCTTGCCGTTGTTCGTGTCAAAAACACTCACGACTTCTTTCTTGTTTGGAGACCACAACGTGCTTACAAGGTTCGGGAGAGGTTTATCGGAAACGAGCTTCTCGTTCAGATCTTTTGGGCTGGCCTCGAATACCCGGCCGTCCCTCGCATCGTAATAGATAACGGAGTTCTTTTCTTTGGATATTGTCGGAGACAGGACCCTTCGCTTGCTTAAAGAGACCAGGTCTTTGGAAGAAGTATCCTTGGCGCCCTGTTGGTTGTTGTCGAATTTTTCGAGAAAATCTCCCTCCCCGATATTGGCCGGCTGTTTGGTAAATCCACTCTGGCTTATAAGATAACCGGCAAGAAAAGCGGCTAAAGACAGAGACAGGGCAATCAGTGTTATTAAAAATTTATTGTTCATCCCGTTAGAAGTCGCTACTGCGTAGTCCGGGAACAACCGGTTTATGCGCAGAATTACTTTTTGTGCTTATTTGGTATTTCATTCGCTTAACCCGTTAGGGCGACTTCTAACGGGATTCATTGTCTGTTTTTCTTTTTCTTCCTCTGCTTCTTTCCCTTGCATGCTCATTCCCCTGTACATCCAGATAAGGGCCAATGTTCGGAAAGGAATGAATTCCAGCACCGAAGCCAGGACGGGGAAATTCTCCGCTATGAATCCGAGGGCAAACCGCTTCCACTGTTTGCGCGCGTTCTTGGACATGCCTACCCCTATGAATATAGCGACGTCTACCAGAAGCCCCAGTGGCACGGCGATTATCGCCCCGACTCCGGTATAGACCGTTAATATCTCAATTATATCAATAAAAAGAGCAAAAAGTATCAGGACATAAGACCCGGCACCCATTTTGTATGGTTCCGGCCCCGACGCTTCGGTCGGGGCAAGCTGTTCTTCGGGTTCTTGGTCATCTATGTTTCTCTGTGCTTCAAGCTCGTTATAGATGTCATATTCATCTGCCATGTTAGCTTCTCAATTTAGCCCACTCCTCTTTTGCTTTCTCTATTTCCAGGAGCTGCTTCGGATCGGAGGTTATTATCTGGTCTTCGGCGTATGATGCCACCACTCGGATGCCGATGTGGTTTTGACCCAGGAAGAACAGGCCGAAACCGACCCTGGCTTCCAGAAGGTAATATTTTTCCGCGTCGGTAAGGTTGAATGTCTGCTGAACGATATCTATCGCCGCCGGCGACTGCTTCATGAGTATCTGGATCGAGGAGTTCGTGAGGATGGTCTTTCCCTGAGGCGAGGCCAGAAAATCGGGAATATCCTGGGAGATGGTTGTCAGCCCCGCATAATACTTTCTGGCGCGCTTGGCGATGTTGGATAAAAATTCCGCCCCTATCTGGTGCTTCATGAGCCACCAGGCCTCGTCTACGACAAGTATTCTTTTTTTCAGAGTTCTGCGCATTGCCGTCCAGATATGATTCAAGACCAGATACATGGCGATAGGCCTCAACTCTTCTTCCATATCCCTGATGCTGAAGACGACCATCTGGTTGTCGAGAGAGACGTTTGTGGGCCTGTTCAAGAATCCGGCAAACGTTCCCTGCGTATATTTGCGAAGACGGATTGCCATTGATTCGGCTCCGGTAAGGCCCTCGAGAACGTTCTGGAGGTCGGATAGCAAAGGAGAGGATGCCTTGGAGAAGTCGGATTCGGGAGAGACATCTTTAAGCGCGTATGTCTGGATAAGGGCCTCGTCCAGGATAGCCCCCTCTTCCGGTGTCAGGTCTCCAAGAATAAGGCGGAGCATTCCGGTCAGGTCCAAGACATGGGATTTAAAGACGTCGGCCGGCGATTCGTCCGGCTTTGGGACTGGCAGGTCGAACGGGTTGATGTGCTGGTCGGAATTTATTGAGATTTTAACCGAAGTTCCGCCGATGGTATCGGAGAGATACTTGTATTCGTTTTCGGGGTCTATGATAAGAACCTGGGTTCCGAAGATCAAACTTCTTAATATTTCAAGTTTTACCGTGTAGCTCTTTCCTCCTCCGGACTTGCCGAACACGACCGCGTTGGCATTCTCAAGATTGAACCGGTCGAAAAGAACCAGGGAATTATTGTGGGTGTTGATGCCGTAGAGGATTCCCGAATTCGAGGTCAGGTCGAAGGAAACAAAAGGAAATATCGAAGAGAGCGGCTCGGTGTTTAGGGATGTGTGGACGTTCAGTTTATCGTCATTTATGGGGAGAGTGGAAGCAAACCCTTCGCCCATTCTGAAGATGGCCGATTTGGGGAAAACAAGCTGATATTCCAGAAGTCCTCTGATCTTGTTCTCCGTTTCGTCGAGTTCTTTCAAGCTGTTCTCGTAGAAAGTGATATAGATTCCCAACTCGAAGAATTTGTCGGTCCCCTGCTGGAGCTTATCGCGGAGCACTTCGATATCCTGCATTGCCGTCTCAAGCATCGGATCTCTGACCTTCCCCTTCGACGTCTCCTCCATTACTTGGGACTGAAGTCGGGCCAGCTGGTCACGGAGTTGTTTTAGAACAGCAGCGGTGTTTTTTGGCAAGACGAAGATCGAAATGTCCAAAACCCGGTCCAGGTTCAGGACCGGAGAGAACCAGTTTGTCTGCAGGTATCTCGGGAACGTAGCCAGAAAAAGCGTTCTGGCAAACCTGTTGCCGACCTGCATGTAGTTTGGCGAGACGCTAAACGCTTCCGGAGCAAGGAGCTCGTCTATTTTTTTGGTTGAAGCTATC
>CAZFTW010000007.1:9335-11778 GCA_964521925.1 uncultured Candidatus Saccharibacteria bacterium
GTTTGCCATGTGCTCGTTTTATGCCTCCTGTTTTTGAAATTCAACTTTAATGCCGGGATTATATAGTCCGTAATAAAGATTCATCAGTTCCGAGCCCTCCAGCAGGCGTGTTTTAAGCCCCAACCCGACCAAGCCGTCGAATACGAGCTCGACTCTTTGCAGGAGTTGGTTTCTGTATGTCTCGAGCTGTTCGGGAGTTAACTGCTTCGCTACGCTTGAGGGTTTGAGTATGCTTTTAATGCTTTCTGTGATTCCCGTTTTGGACGGCGTCTCGAATACGTAAAAAGGAACTACGATGTAGAACTTTTTCGACATGATATTAGAAAGGTCCGCGAGTTCTTTGATGAATTTAGAATACTCGGCTGCCTGTATCTTAAGGAGCTCGCTGGTTAAGGATTCGACGGACTTGTCTACGAGCTTAACGTAGTCCTCGATATCCAGTTTCCGGGAATTCACCACTATCTGCAGGGGAAAGTCCGTTGAGTTCAAAAATCTCTGGAAGTTCTGCAGGATCGCGACCTGCTCCCCTTCTGACCTCAACTCGAAGTTGATTGACGAAACCTCGATGACCGTCCTTAAAGAACCGTTCTTCAGAATGACGATGTTATCGACTATGTCTGCTATACCGACAAGCTCTTTAGTTGACTGTGTTGCCATTTTCTTTTTTAAATATGTATTTCTTGGGGTTCAGAATATAGGACAGGCCATAAGACGCGTAAACCAACAAGGGCACCCCGTCTATTTTAACGAAAGCCAAAGCGGTGAATACGGAAGCTACCGGGAGAGCCAGAGCGATAAACAAAAACCCCTTCGTGAACATGAACAGAAGGAACAGCACCGCCGCCCCTCCGGCGAGCCATAAAAATTGCATAAGCGTGAACGGCCCGACAATTTTTATCTCCGTTTCGATAAATTGTGGGATTTGGAATCTCATTGATTGTTGCCGTTTCTTAAGTCGACCACATTACCAGGGTTGGCGGGCGGGGGTTGGTTTCTTGGCGGAGGCGGGATGTATCGGGGTTGGCTTGGCTTCGCAGGGGGTTCTTGAGGCGGCTCTTCCTTTTGCATTTTTTTGATATCCTCAATCGCTGAACCGAATAACTCGTTCACAATTTTGCTCTGTATCTGGTACGCGGTTGTCGGATCAATTTCTAAGTTCTCGGAGATTCTGCTGGCCATTTCGTTTATAGAGATATCACCAAGAAGAACATCACGGATTATCCTGGCAGTTTCAGTTTTTTGCTCGGGGGTCATCCCAAATTCTGAGCCGAGCCTTTCTTCTATGAATTCGGCAGTGGAAGTGTCCATCAAGATGTTTCTTATGTTCTCTGGCAAAGCAAGCACCCTCTCCGCGTATTCTGTAAAAAAGTTCTTGGGTTTAGGCAAAAACAGATCAACGTTAAACGGTGTTGAATATGTAGAACCTTCTGGGATATCCTCTTGTTGGCCTAAAATATCGTCATCCATAGTATTTAATTAAGGCAAAGGCACTTTACCCATGGGACTGGTTGGCGGGACTGTTGATAGGGCCGTACCCCTTCCTCCGTATCCAGGCTCCAAAATATCACTATATAAGACCTCTACTTTCTTATCTCCCCCGTCGGTATCCAATAGCGCCTTCTCTAACCTGTTTACATAATTGGTTCGAGCTTTTCCTCGCAAACGGCCAATATAAAGCTTTAGGGATTCTTTAAATGCAGCTATATTCTCTTTCTCTTCCGGAGTGCTATCTGCTTTTTCTTTCCAAACCCGCAGGTTTATACCGGCCGTATCTTTGATGTCGCCGCTTTTTAAGGCACCGCCAAGCACATGTGTTTTTAGCTGAAATTCATTTGCAGGAGCTGAACCATGGGCTTTTTGAAATCCTTCCACCGCTTCTTTTCTAGCGTCCGGATTGCGGCTACTGTCGAGGTTATACGCCATGACAAAATCCGGACTCACCTTGCCCATTTCCTTAATGAATGCCTTACCTTCCGCCGTGGTGTGACCACCGAATACTCCCAAACCGGCCTCGAATTGCTCCTTGCTTAATCCAGACGCGGCCTTTTTGTCGGTTTGAACATATCGGAACATCTCTCTCCTTGCGGCGACACTGTTTTTAAGGGAAGTATAATCGTAAGGAATTCCAGTTTTGTCATCGACTCCCTTTTCGGCTGCGGCCATTCGCGCTAAATCTTTACCTTTCATTCTGGAGAACTTGCCCGCTGCGGCCGATTTAGCGAAATCCTCAGCAGCTAATGGATTTTTAGATAACTGTTGTAGGGTGGTGGTAAATATCTCTCCTTCAGGATCCAGTTGCCCTATTTTTGCCGCCAACTTTCTATAGGCAAATCCTCGCGGGTCTGTAGCGGCAAATTGTTTGGCTCTGTTTAATACCTCCGCCTCTGTTATTTGGCCGTTCTGATACTGTCGTTCGAAATCCTGGTAGCTTTTGCCGGCCATA